>NZ_JACAXC010000023.1:0-50435 GCF_013391535.1 Acinetobacter sp. SwsAc4 | reverse complement strand
TCGATCAATCAGTAAAAATCCACACAAGTTGTTCTTCTATTCTCTTAATGATCTTCTCGATGATTCGTCATCATCAAGCTAGGTCGGCTATGTTACTCTAATCTAAATTAAAGTCAACAGGTAATTTCGATATTTTTAAAACCTACCAATCAACCCAAGAACCTAACTACTTTAGCCAAATCCTTGTTTCTCAACAAGTTTTTATCTGCATCACCGCCGATGGATGTGCATTCTACACCATTCCTCTCCCAACACAACCCCCTTTTTTATTATTTTCTTTTGCATGTTTCTTTTTTCTACAAAATTAGTGTTTTCGTTGTTTTTATCAGCTATTTACGTATAAAAAGCAGGCTAATGGCCTGCTCTTTATTTTTTCCATTGTGATTTAATCAGTAAAAGTCACACGAGCAATCGCTTTTTTACCCGATTGGATGATTAAAGTGACATTCTCTTTTACAGAGAAGCTCATATCAACCACATTCCAGTCAACTTTAACCGCACCACGACCCACGGCATCTTTTGCAGCAGCTGCATTTGGGTTTAAACCAGCAACACGAAGAATGGTTGCAATAAATAACTCGCCACCAAACTCGCCACGGGAAATCGTCACTTCTGGTGTATCTTCTGGCACTTCACCTTCAGTTACACGGTTACCTGCACTCTTATGTGCATTTTCAGCCGCTTCTGCATCATGGAAACGTTCAACCAATTCAAGCGCCAAGATACGTTTGATTTCTTGTGGGTTACGACCCGCAGCCATTTCATCTAGCAAGACTTTGATTTCATCAAGTGACTTAAAGCTCAGTAAATCAAAGTAACGTTCAATCAAGCTATCTGGCATTGACAGGATTTTTTGATACATTGCACCTGGAGTGTCAAATACACCAATATAGTTGCCTAAAGATTTAGACATCTTATTGACGCCATCTAAACCTTCAAGGATTGGTACAGTGATGCAGACTTGTGATTCTTGACCATAACGACCTTGTAAAGTACGTCCCATGAGCAAGTTAAAGGTTTGGTCTGTTCCACCTAACTCAACATCTGCTTCAAGCGCAATCGAGTCATAACCTTGTACCAATGGATAGAGGAACTCATGAATCGCAATCGGTTGATGGTTGTTATAGCGCTTAGTAAAGTCATCACGTTCCAGCATACGTGATACAGTTTGCTGACTTGCCAATTGAATTAAATCAGCTGCAGTTTTTTGGCTAAACCATTCTGAGTTAAAACGAACTTTGGTTTTATTTGGATCTAAAATTTTAAAAACTTGTTCTTGATAAGTCTTGGCATTGGCAAGTACTTGCTCTTGCGACAACGGCGGACGTGTTGCACTTTTGCCTGTTGGATCACCGATCATGGCGGTATAATCACCAATCAAGAAAGTAACCTCATGTCCCAAATCTTGGAAGGTTTTTAATTTATTGATTAGAACCGTATGTCCTAAGTGTAAATCAGGAGCCGTTGGGTCAAAGCCTGCTTTTACACGGAGTGGACGATTCTCTTTCAGTTTTTTCAATAAATCTTCATCAGAGATAATCTCGTGCGTGCCTCGTTGAATGAGAGCAAGCTGTTCTTCGGCTGGCAAGAAATTTGACATCACAAAACCTAAACACATCAGTTATTCAATTTGTGCGATATACTAACATTTTTTCAGCATCTTGCAGGATAAGTTGTATATGAGCGCGATCTATATTGGTGTAATGACAGGCACGAGCATGGATGGTGTTGATATTGTTGCAAGTTCATTTGACCCTTTAACACTACATGCCACACTGACTGTGCCTTTTGAGCCTGAATTACGCGATGAATTAATGGCTTTAACGCTTCCTGGCGACAATGAAATTGACCGTATGGGTAAAGCCGATGTCGCTTTGGCACAAATGATTGGTCATGGCATTAATACGCTGATTGAAAGAAACAATATAGATCGTAGCCAAATTAAGGCCATCGGTTCACATGGGCAGACCATTCGCCATCGCCCTGAACATGGCTTTACCCTGCAAATTGGTGATCCAAATATCATCACTGAAATTACTCAACTCCCTGTGGTTTCTGATTTTCGTCGTCGTGATATGGCGGCTGGTGGACAGGGTGCTCCTTTAGTACCAGCTTTCCATCAAGCTTTGTTTCAGCATGACAGTATCCATCGTGTCATTTTGAATTTAGGCGGTATTGCCAATGTCAGTATGTTGCCTGCAAATGACCTTGACGGTGTTTATGGCTTTGATACAGGCCCTGCAAATATGTTAATGGATGCATGGTGTCATCGTCATACAGGACATCCTTATGATGAAAATGGCGACTGGGCTGCTTATGGCCATCCAATACGTTCCCTATTAGATCGATTGCACTCACACGAATACTTTTCGAAAGAACCTCCAAAAAGTACAGGTCGCGAAGACTTTAATATTGATTGGTTAGATGATCAACTGATCGATTGGCGCAATGATTTAACCTATGACGAACTCGAAGATACGCCTGAAAATATTCAAGCGACCTTACTGAAACTTACCGTAAGAGCAATTCAAAAAGCAGTCTATCGTTCTAGCATGGAAACAGGCGAACTCTACGTTTGTGGCGGCGGTGCTTATAATTCTTATTTATTGGAACAATTACGTTGGCGCTTACGCAAACACAATTGGTCAGTACAAACCACGGATGCCCTTGGCTTAGCACCAACATGGGTCGAAGCGACGGCGTTTGCATGGTTAGCCATGCGTTTCGTTGAACAACTGAGTGGGAATTTACCCACTGTGACAGGCGCTTCAGGTGATCGTATATTGGGAACCATCACTGCTGTTTAAAATTAAAGCAATAAAAAAGCTTCTCGAATTGAGAAGCTTTTTTATCATTAGAATCTATTAAATCGAGAAAGATGATCCACAACCGCAAGTTGTCGTTGCATTCGGGTTTTGCACCACGAAGCGGGAACCTTCCAATCCTTCAAGATAATCAACCACTGAACCAACCAAGTATTGATAGCTCAGGGAATCAACCAGCATTTTTACATCACCATTGCTGAATTCAGCATCATCTTCATTGACACTTTCAGCAAAATTAAAGCCATAAGAGAATCCAGAACACCCTCCACCCGTGACATAAACGCGTAACATGAGATCGTTATTCCCTTCACTTTCGCGTAACTGGCGAACTTTTTTGGCAGCATTATCTGACAATTCAAGAGCTTGGGCGTTCATGATGATGTTCCTCAGACTTCAATATGTCTTTAAAAAAATAAAAGACCCGATATTTAGTATAACATACTCAATATCGGGTCTGTATTTGAAGTTTAAAGTGTGTTTAAAGACTTTTTACAGGATTATTTATAGTTTTCATCCTGTAGCGCACACTCAAAGTTCTTGGCATCTTCACGACAACGGAATTGCCATAGCAATTTCATCATACGCTTGTCATAAATGCCCTTTGCAGTCAGGTTGATACGCGCTTCACGCATCAGCTTTTGGTAGCCAGGCTTGTCAGCCGCAGGAACTTCCATCCAGTATTTTTGTGGAATATCCGCTTTCATCTTGCCAAGTATGCCAAAAGCACGTGGTAACTGTGCCTTCACCCATTCCCTTGATTTTTGACCAAAACCAGCAGGGAATTTATCAGGATGGATAATCAGGTTGCCTGTCACCTGCAAGATTGGGTAATTGACAATCGCCCCTTTAGTACCTAAACCTTTGTAAAGTTCTAATGGTTTAAACGCGGCAGCAGGTGCACCTATGATGTCAACCTGACCATTATTAAATTTAGCACCAAAATTAGTGATATCTGAACTTACAGCTTGAGCACCCACTTGTGAAGCCATAATTTTTTGTGCTTCATCATAGTCTAAAACCGCAATTTTTTTTCCTGCCGCTTTGGCAACGGTATTGATATTACGGTCATTTACTAATAAATATGCATCACCAATCGGAATCACACCAGCCACCTCATATTTGCCATTCACCATCGCTTTGGCAAAAGTTGGACTGGCTAACCCTTGCATCACTTTGACAGCAAGCTTAAGGTCGGTGATCGCACCAATTGCATCTAATGAGCCTGTAAATGGATTGAATTGTCGGCCTCGCATACCTGTGATACTGACGCCATCACATTTCCCTGCTTTAAAATCTTCAGCAATTACAGCTTCATTCGTCGCTACTTTGAGTTCAATATCTGCACCCCAAGTTTTAGCTGCAAGCTGATAATCTTTCATTAATGCATATACATCGCCGCTTTTACCTACGATGTCAAATACACACATTGTTTGTTTTGCTTGAGCTGCGACAGAGACAGTTGCTATGCCTGTCGCAAGTAGTAAAGGCTTAAACCATTGCATATTATTTTTCCTTTGCATCTATATTGTTTTGTTGCGAAACATTTACGTATATGAAGAGCAACGTTCTATCCTAATAAGGTCTTCAAATGAATATATGTTTAAATACAGTCGTTTTTAATCTTCCTGATTAAAACATATTTTAAATCTTCTCGATTTCATTTGTTTTTATAAGAGTATGATTGCGATATTTCTATATAAAGACAATGACTTAAATGACAAGCACTTAAAAACAAAAAGCCTAGAAAAATCTAGGCTTTAAGTTACTTTTATAGCATTTGATGATTATTCACCAGGTAATGCACATTCAAAGTTCGCTTTGTCTACTGAACAACGTGCTTTCTTCAATACTGACATCATACTAGCATCATAAATACCACGTTTAGTCATATCTAAACGACCATCACGCATTAATTTTTGATATTTTAACTTGTCTTCAGGAGTTAAGTTCATTTTGTATTTTGCTGGAATTTCAGCTTCATAACGCTTGATCATTGCGAAAGCTTTTGGAAGTTGCTTCACAAAATAATCACGAGATTTTTGACCAAAACCAGCTGGGAATTTTTCTGGGCGTAACACAAGATCCGCAGTCACTTGTAATACTGGGAAGTTAAACATAGCACCGTTAGCACCTAAGCCTTTGCTCAACTCTAATGGCTTATATGCATAAGCAGGAGCGCCTACCATATCTACTTGGCCATTGTTAAATTTAGCAGCAAAGTTAGAAATATCAGAAAGTACAGCTTGTGCACCTACGCGTTGTACCATAATTTTTTGCGCGTCATCATAACCCAATACTGCGAATTTTTTACCCGCTGCTTTTTCGATTGAGTTAATGCTCTTATCACGCACGAAAATATAAGCCGCACCTAATGGAGCAATACCACCAACTTCGTATTTATTACCACCAAGGTTAGTTACCATTTTTGCTGCATTACGTTGATCTAGAACATAAGTAATCGCACGTTGAGCGATTTCATTACTTGGCGCACCACCTAAAGAGTCAATAGAACCCGCAAACTTGTTATATGGACGAGCACGCATTGCTGTCATTGCTACAGCAGCACATTTACCTGCTTTAAAGTTATTATCAGCGACTTGTTCATCTGTGATTGCAAGAAGGTTTACATCAGCGCCCCAGCCTTTTGCTGCAAGTGCCCAGTCCTGCATCATTTTGTATGATTCACCTGACTTTCCTAATAAGTCGAATACACACACATCAATTGCTGCTTGAGTAGAAGCAGATACACCTAAGATCGAAGTTGCTGCAACAGCTAACGCAATTTTTTTCATATTTTTCATCCTTCCACAAACTTTATGTTTGTCTCCTTGTTCGAAGCAAATATTAATCATGTTTTTCAAAAAAAAATAGAGCTTGTGCTCTATTTTTATGTCAATAATGTTTACTTTTTGTCCTGTTTTATCTCATTCACTTATTTTCATAAACATATTTGTGATAAGTGATGACTTTCGTTAATCAATTTATAAATTCAGGAACAAAACTATAACTATTCGGCACTCAAAGAACATTCAAAGTTAGTGCGTTCAACCGTACAACGTGCTCGTTTGAGGACGTTCATCATGCTGGCATCGTAGACTCCTTGTCTGGTCAAGTTCATTCGTCCATCACGCAACATTTTTTGATAGCGAATTTTATCTTCACTAGACAATGTAATTCTTTTCGCATTCATACCCGCTTCTAAACGCTGTACCATTGCGAAGTTACTTGGCAATTTGTTCACGAACCATTGTCGAGATTGGGTACCAAAACCACTTGGGAATTGCCCAGGGCGAATAATTAAATCCCCCGTGATGTTCACAACTGGAAAATTAAATAATGCGCCATTTGCTAAACCTTTACTAATTTCTAAAGGTTTATATGCATATGCTGGTGCAGCAATTACATCAACCTGACCACTATTAAACTTCTTCACAAAATCTGAAATATCAGAGGGTACAGCAACAAGATTTATGCTTTCAACAATCGTTTTTTGCGCTTGATCATAATGTAAATACGCAAATTTTTTGCCTTTGGCCTTTTCAATCGTATCTATATTTTTATCGCGAACGAAAGTATAGGCTAAGCCAACTTGAATAATACCAACAACTTCGTATTTCTCACCATTGGTTGTTGCAGTTAAACGGTGTTGGTTACGCTTATCAAGCACATAAGTAATTGCTTTTTGGGCAATCGCATTGCTAGTCACCGCGCCTATAGCATCAACAGATCCTGCAAATTTATTATATTTACGAGCTCGCATCGACGTCATATAAACCCCGTCACATTTACCCGCATCGAAATCTTTCTCCGCTTTTTCTTCATCTTGATAAGGGATCAGCTCAACATCAGCTTGCCATGTTTTTGAGGCAAGCTTCCACTCTTCAACAAGTTTGTAAGACTCGCCAGCTTTTCCCAATAGATCAAATACACAAATTTCTTGTTTTGCCTGTACAGGAGTAGTCATGACAAATAGAGTCGCAGCACTCAATGCCAAAAGTCCTTTTTTCATTTTGTTTTCCCTTATTTGCTGTTTTTGCATATTTTTCCACCACCGAGAGACGAATATAGTCAGATCTTAACTAAAAGCCTAGTCCTTTTATTTACATACATCGGGTTTTACTGATTTTTAATAGTACTCATCACATTTTACTCATTGATAAAATATCTATGTATAGTTCCAGTGGCTTGTAGGCATAAGCAGGTGCCGCCATAATGTCGGCCTCACCACTGTTAAACTTTTTGGCAATATCCGAAATGTCCGAAAGGACCGCTTGCCCACCCAAGCTTTTAACAACGATTTTTTGTGCTTCGTCATACGCCAACACCGCAAATTTTTTACCCTTGATCTGTTCAATGCTGTTCACGTTTTTATCTTTTACAAAGATATAGGCCAGACCAATTTGTGATATACCGACAACTTCGTAGACCTGATTACCTATACTACTGGTCAGACGACGTTGATTACGCTTATCTAAGGCAAAACTAATGGCTTTTTGTGCAATTGCATAACTCGGTACAGCACCAATCGCATCGACAGAACCTGCAAATTTGTTATAACTTCGCGCACGCATAGATGTCATGTATACGCCATCACATTTGCCCTGCTCGAAATCATTCTGGGCCTGAGCTTCATTTTGATAACCCAGTAAAGTGATGTCACTGCGCCATGTTTTGGCCGCCAAAGCCCATTCCTCCATCGCCTTATAGGCCTCGCCAGATTTTCCCAACAAGTCAAAAACACAAATTTTAGTATCTGCATTGACCTGCATACTTCCCCCAACATCAGCATTGCCCCCACGGCAAGAATTGCTTTGTTCATCCCTAATCCTGTCACTATACTTTTAATCTTGTTGCTTATTTTTCACTAAAACTAAATAATAATCTGATTTACATCACAAAAATAGAGCTTTTACTCTATTTTTTATTGGTAGAATGATTTAATTCGATCAGTTTGATCTGTAATATAAAAATTTGCATTCATGGGCGATCACCTTAAAATGCAGCTATCTCTTCGCTATTTTGCATACTCATGATTCAATTTGACCAAGTTTCATTACGCCGTGGTGGGCGAGTTCTATTTCAAAAAGCATCGATGCAGCTTCATTCTGGCTGGAAAATTGGTCTTACTGGCGTGAATGGCGCAGGCAAATCAACACTATTTGCTGCTTTCTTAGGTGACTTGGTTGCAGATGAAGGGAATCTAACTCGTCCAGCAGTTTGGACTGTGGCACACATGGCTCAGGAAATTAAAGCCTTAGAAATGCCAGCAATTGATTTTGTTTTGTCTGGTGACGAAGAATATTGGGACATTCAAGAAAAATTAGCGCATCCAGATCAACTGAGTAATGATGATTTAGCCAAATTACATGGTCGATTTGATGAAATTCATGGTTACGCAGCACCTGCTAAAGCAGCGCAATTAATGGCAGGTTTAGGATTTCTTGACCATCAAATCCGTTTAAATGTCGCAAGCTTCTCTGGTGGTTGGCGGATGCGTTTAAACTTAGCACGCACCTTAATGAGTCGTTCAGACTTACTGTTATTAGATGAACCAACGAACCATTTAGACTTAGACGCCATCTTATGGCTAGAAGATTGGCTTAAAGCCTATGAAGGAACATTGGTCCTGATTTCGCATGACCGTGATTTTCTCGATGCAATTACGGATCATATTCTTCATATTGAAAATCAAGAGTTAACCTTATATACAGGCAACTACTCTACCTTTGAAACGACACGTAGCGAGCGCTTAGCACAACAACAACAGGCTTTTGAAAAACAACAAGAGACACGCGCCCATCTGCAAAAATTTATTGATCGCTTTAAAGCCAAAGCAACTAAGGCTCGCCAAGCGCAAAGCCGTATCAAACAGTTGGAACGCATGCAACAACTTGCGCCTGCCCATGTCGATACACCATTTACCTTTAGCTTCCGTGAACCCACCAAAATGAGTTCACCCTTGCTGAGTTTAGATGCAGCGACTATTGGTTATGGCGATAAAATCATTGCCGAAAAAATTCGTCTGCAAATTACTCCAAGTTCTCGTATTGGTTTACTAGGGATGAACGGTGCGGGTAAATCAACGCTGATCAAAACTTTAGTGGGTGATTTACCATTACTTGCTGGCGAACGTAAAGCCTCAGAATTACTCAATATTGGATATTTTGCTCAGCACCAGATGGATGCTTTAGATGCCAATGCCAGTCCAATGCTACAATTGGCTCGTATTGCTGACAAAAAGATCAGTGAAGCCGCATTGCGTGCTTTTTTAGGTGGATTTGGCTTTAGTGGCGAACGTATGGATACGCCGTGTGAAAGCTTTTCAGGTGGTGAACGTGCCCGCTTAGCTTTGGCGCTGATCGTATGGCAGCGCCCAAATGTTTTAATTCTAGATGAACCGACCAACCATTTAGACTTAGATATGCGCCATGCTTTAAGTATGGCTCTACAAGATTTCGATGGTGCAGTGGTCTTAGTCTCACATGAACGTCAACTGATCGCCAGTGTCTGTGATGATCTACTTTTAGTGCATGCAGGAAAATGTACGGAGTTTGAGGGTGATTTACAAGACTATGCGAAGTGGTTACGTGAAGCGCGCCAACAGCTCATTAATTCACAGAATGCAGTACAGCAACAAACGGTAGCATCTCAAAATACAGCAGCTAAAGTTGACAAAGAAGCGCAACGTAAAGAAGCGGCTCGTCGTCGTGAAATAACTCGTCCTATTCGAAAAAATATTGAGAAAGCTGAAACTCAAATTGAAAAGATTCAGCCACGCTTAGCTGCAATTGAAAATGAATTAGCAGACAGCACTCTGTATGAAGCTCATCGTAAAGATGATTTAATCAAGCTAATGAATGAACAAAATGAGCTAAAATCTAAGCTGGAACAGTACGAAGAACAACTCTTAGAGTTGATGATGGAGCTTGAAGAGCTAGAAAGTTCTTTTGAAGTTTAAAATAAATGCCTAATTCTCTTTTTGGGAATTAGGCTTTTTCTAATCATAGAAGAATAAATAACGACATTACGATTTGCTTAGAGACTAAAAAATAATAAGAATACCGATAAAAGTGTCATGATTCTGCCAATCATTTCAGATCAGGTCTAAATTGGAATTTTCTCATAAAATTGAGCTTTAGGTTCAGGCTAGATATACTCAACCTTATCATTTTAAAGTTATTACTTTTAAATGCGTATCGAGAACTAAGTTCATTTTATATTTTTGTACTTCAATTTGGTGAGTACTCGATTTTGGATCATACAAACTGAATGAATTCTTTAGATTTTATTTTTAACTTTGAACATATTCTTCCCATTTTAATTCAAGAATATGGCTTATGGATTTATGCGATCCTATTTTTGATTATCTTTTCAGAAACCGCCTTTGTGTTTATGTTCTTTTTACCAGGCGATAGTCTTTTACTCACCGTAGGCGCTTTATGTTCAGTTATTGAATTTATGCATTTGGGTTATATGATTAGCTTACTTTTTATAGCCGCAGCTTTAGGCTACATGGTGAATTATCACATTGGTCGTCATGTTGGTGACCGAATTTTTAATATGGAATCTCGATTTATCAAACAAGAATATCTAAAGAAAACTAATACATTTTTCTTAAAACATGGCGGGAAAACTATTCTATTGGCTCGTTTTATCCCATTTGCACGTTCTTTTGCGCCTTTAGCCGCTGGTTCTAGTGCTATGAATTATACCCATTTCATAATTTATAATATCTTAGGCGCACTATTATGGATTAGTGTGCTGGTTACTGCTGGTTATTTATTTGGACATGCACTCATTCAAGTCAGCAATTTAGTTGAAACCTAATCAACGGAATGTTCCACGTGAAACCTTCATATAAGAAAAAGGCGATGTATCAAGCATCGCCTTTTTCTTATATACGAGAGATAATACAAACTAAATCTCACATTAATTTAATTAAGCATCAATATCCGCATTTAGTGCATTTTCTTCGATGAAGGCACGACGTGGTTCTACATCATCACCCATCAAACAAGAGAACATACGATCTGCTTCAATCGCATCATCAATGGTCACTTGCAACATATTTCGATTTTCAGGATCCATCGTCGTTTCCCAAAGCTGCTCAGCATTCATCTCACCCAAACCTTTATAGCGTTGGATCATCATGCCACGGCGCGAGTCTTGTAAAATATGTTGCCATACTTGATGGAAATTACTTACCTGAATACGACGCTCGCCTTTTTGCAGATAAGCTCCTTCTTCAAGTAACTTAAACCAGCTCTTCGAATTCTTCAATAAACGCGCATATTCAGCAGAATTTAACAGACCAGCATCAAGTAAATACGAATGCGGTAAGTTATGTACATAGACAGTGACACGTGGCCAATAATGTGCTGATTTCTCACCTTGTGCATTTTCACGTTCAAACGTTTCTAATGTAATCTCAGGACGTAAGCTTGGTTGTAACTTTTCAATTGCAACGCGTAATTGCTCAGCCCATGATTCAACATAGTCACGTTCATGATTGTGATCTGTTTTAAATGCATCCAGCTCAAGTAAACCATCCAATAAACTTGCAGGATAGCGTTGAGTGAGGCGTTGTAAGCTCTTCTGTGACACCTGATAATCCGCAATCACACTCGCTAATGCTGCACCATTAATCGCTGGTGCTTCAGCGCTGACATGTAATGCAAGTTCATCAATCGCATTCGAAATTAGGTAGGTTTCAAGTGCATCATTATCTTTGATGTACTGTTCTTGCTTACCTTTCTTCAACTTATACAATGGTGGCTGTGCAATATAAATATATCCACGCTCAACCAATTCTGGCATTTGACGGAAGAAGAAGGTCAATAACAAGGTACGAATATGTGAACCATCCACGTCCGCATCGGTCATGATAATGATTTTGTGATAACGCAATTTGTCTGGATTGTATTCTTCACGTCCAATCCCACAACCTAAAGCAGTGATGAGCGTACCAACTTCTTGACTTGAAATCATCTTATCAAAGCGCGCACGTTCAACGTTCAAGATTTTACCTTTCAACGGCAAAATCGCCTGCATTTTACGGTTACGACCTTGTTTCGCACTACCGCCCGCAGAGTCACCCTCGACTAAATACAATTCAGACAATGCTGGGTCTTTTTCCTGACAGTCTGCCAATTTACCTGGTAAACCAGCAATATCTAATGCGCTCTTACGACGAGTCATTTCGCGCGCTTTACGCGCTGCATCACGCGCACGCGCCGCATCAATAATCTTACCTGCAATCGATTTCGCTGCTTGTGGATTTTCCAGTAAATAAGCAGAAAACTCTTTGTTCATGGCCTGCTCTACCGCAGGTTTTACTTCACTCGAAACCAATTTTTCTTTGGTTTGTGAAGAGAATTTAGGGTCAGGTACTTTCACTGAAATAATTGCAGTTAAACCTTCACGTGCATCGTCACCTGTGACAGCAACTTTTTCTTTTTTCAATAAACTTTCATTTTCCATGTAGCTGTTTAAGCCACGAGTCAATGCTGCACGGAAACCTGCAAGGTGTGTACCACCATCTTTTTGCGGAATGTTATTGGTAAAGCAACGTACATTTTCCTGATAACTATCATTCCACTGCAACGCAACTTCAACCCCAATACCATTGTCAGCAGCAACGGTAAAATGAAAAATATCATTCAAATGGTGTTTACCTTCGTTAATATATTTAACGAATTCAGATAAACCACCTTCATAGTCATAAACATGCTCAAGATTGACACGCTCATCACGTAAAACGATTCGAACACCTGCATTCAAGAAAGATAGCTCTCTTAAACGACGTGCCAAAATATCGACACTAAAAATGGTTTGGCTAAACGTTAGCTCACTTGGCCAAAAACGAACCGTTGTACCCGATTTATCTGTTTCACCAATCACACGTAATGGATATTTTGAATCACCATGCTGATATTCTTGCTCGTGAATTTGTCCAGCACGATAAATTGTAAGTTGTAATTTTTTTGATAAAGCATTTACAACTGAAACGCCTACGCCGTGTAAACCGCCTGACACCTTATAGCTATTATCATCAAACTTACCACCCGCATGCAGAATGGTCAAAATCACTTCTGCCGCAGATATCCCCTCTTCAGGGTGAATGTCGGTTGGAATACCACGACCATTATCGGATACGCTGACCGACTCATCCTCATGGATCGTGACTAAAATTTCATCACAATGTCCTGCTAAAGCTTCATCGATTGCATTATCCACCACCTCAAACACCATATGGTGTAAACCTGTACCGTCATCAGTGTCACCGATATACATACCAGGACGTTTACGAACCGCGTCTAATCCACGTAATACTTTGATACTAGAGGAATCATAAGCCTTTTCATTTGTTTGTTCTGTTTGAGAGACTGATTGAGACTCTGAACTCATGGTTACTCCCTAGTAAATATTAATCTATCCAAAAATGAGGAAATAAAATTATGGTGCAGCAAGACTGACTTGACCGTGAACAACGTGGAATAATTGAAAAGAAATCGACAAATCCTGTAAGTGTTTTAATACCGACGCATGGTCTAAGGTGGTCATAAAAACTTGACTTCCTAACTGACTCAATCGCTCAATTAACCGTTGTTGTGCGGTCTCATCTAACTCTGCTGTCAGATCATCTAATAATACCACAGTTTCCTTATTACTCGCATGCAGCATTGCAATTTGTGACAGTTTTAATGCCATGATTAACAACTTTTTTTGCCCACGAGAGAGTACATCATCAGCATTGCCAAAAGGTGTTTTTAACCGTAAATCAGCACGATGCGGACCATACTCAGTATAACGCCGATCTAGATCTTTTTGATGCTGCTGAACCAAGTCTTGCAATAGACCTTGCTCAGTATGAAAACCAGGATTGTATTCCAGTTCTATCTCAAGATTAGGTAGCAGAATTTTTAAATCTTCATGGAAAAATTGGTTCCATTGCTCAACAATACTGACCCGTTGTGAATGCAGCATTTCGCCATAATCACTGAGCATTTTATTCCAAGGCTCTAAATCAGCCAAAGTCAGATTGCGCCGTGTCTTGAGCAAACTATTCCGTTGTTTGAGTGCTCGAGAATAATACTGCCATGCAAAATAAAACTCAGGTTCCACGTGGAACATTAACCAATCTAATAACTGTCGCCTAGGCTTTGCGCCGTGGTCAATGATATCGGTACTTTGTGGATCGATATGCTGTAAAGGTAATAATTTTGCCAGTTGACCTTGAGTCGCAATGGTATCGCCATTGACCTTAATCACCTGTTCGCCCGAAGCCAGCTTTTGCATGCCAATACGTTCAGTAGCAGATTGCGCAAAAACAATCGCATCGCCGGCTTCATATTGAATGTAATGTTTTGGAATATGGGTGCGAAATGAACGCCCTGTTGCCAGTAAATGAATAGCCTCTAGAACTGACGTTTTTCCAGAACCATTTGCGCCGTAAAAAATATTAAACGGTTGCAACTCATGGAGTGCAACCGTCTTTAAATTACGTACACGTTCGATATTTAAACGCGTGATTTGCATGCTTTAAAACTCAAACATCAATCGTCATTAAACTCGCATTGGCATCACGACATAAGTTTGATCAGGATGCGCAGGATCTTGTACCAATACCGACTGATTCGCCTCTGTCATACTCATCCGCACATCATCACCATCAAGAACACTCAACACATCAAGGATATATTGAGCATTAAAAGACATTTCAAGAGGTGCATCTTGATATTGGATTACTAAATCTTCACTCGCCTCGTCCTGTTCAGGGTTATTGGCGCGTAATTGCAATGTATCTTGGCTAAAATTCAAGAAAACACCACGTAATTTCTCATTACTTAAAATTGCAACGCGTTGTAGCGATTGCTTAAACACATCATGTGCAATCAACACATGTTTGTCACCACCACGAGGAATCACACGGCGATAGTCAGGGAATTTACCATCAATCAACTTAGTCGTAAAACGCACGGTAATATCACCCTGTTCCTTATCTCGACTTGGCGTATTGATAGTTACATTCAACAACTCACGACCGATTAATAAAGTGAGTTGTTCATCTTCAATACTGAGCAAACGTTGTAACTCCCCTACTGCCTTGCGAGGAACGATCGCTTGAATTGAAGATGTCGCTGTTGATGAAGCTAACACCTCACACAATGCTAAACGATGACCATCAGTTGTCACTGTACGCAACTGATTTTGATCAATTTCTAGTAATGTTCCTGTTAAATAAAAGCGAACATCCTGAACTGCCATAGCAAATGCAGTCTTTTCAAATAAACGTTTGAGTTCACGCTGAGTGACTTGAACTTGCGTGCCTAAACTATTCTCAGTAGAAAGTAGTGGATAGTCTTCAGCTGGAAGAGTACCCAATACAAAACGACTGTTACCTGATTTCAAGATACAACGTTGATCTTCCGTGATTTTTAAATCAATCAAAGCCGCACTAGGGAGTGATTTACAAATTTCGACTAATTTACGCGCAGGAACCGTCGTTTCACCTGCTTCTATACAAGCACCATCAGCTAAGGTCGTACTTGCTACCAACTCAACTTCCAAATCAGAACCTGTGATCGTCAAGGCCTGCTGTGTGGTTTGAATTTTAACGTTTGAAAGAATATTCAACGTATGACGGCGCTCCACCGCACCCACAACGTGTGACAAAACATTGAGTAAACTTTCTTTAGCGATTTTCAAACGCACGATTTTATTCCTCTTACAACGGAAGCCGATAAAAATGTTAGCAGTGTACTATGCTGCACTTAAAACGAGTTTGCAACTCTGAAAATGAGTTTAACTTTGTAACAGACGAAGTAGATTTTTATAATCTTCATTAAAAATCGGATCTTGTTCGCGCAAGCTGACTACTTTTTCGCAGGCATGCATCACGGTACTGTGATCTCGACCACCAAAGGCCATTCCAATCTCAGGGAAACTATCCCCTGTCAATTCACGAGCTAGACCCATTGCTAACTGACGAGGGCGAGCATAAATACGGGTACGCTTCGGCCCAACCAATTCTTTTAAGGGAATACGGAAATACTCACTCACGACACGTTGAATATTCTCAACACTAATCGTTCTCGCTCGAATCGCTAACACATCTTTCAATGATTCACGTACCACATCAAGATCAATAGAGGTACCTTTAAAGCGAGAAATAGCGACAACCTTATTCAACGCGCCTTCAAGTTCACGAACGTTTGCCACCACTTGTTGAGCGATAAATAAAGCACAATTGCGAGGTAAATCAACACCACTATTTTCAGCTTTTTTAAGCAAAATCTCGATACGAGTTTCAATATCTGGTGGTTCTACACCCACCGATAAACCCCATGAAAAACGAGAAACCAAACGAGGATCCAATTCAGTTAATTCTTTTGGATAACGATCTGAGGTTAAAATAATTTGTTTAGATTCATCCAGTAAAGCATTGAATGTATAAAAGAATTCAACAAGGCTTGCTTCTTTACCAGCAAGCAAATGAATATCATCAACCAACAATAAATCTAAAGAACGACAATTTTTCTTAAACTCTTCAACCTTACCTTTCTGCAATGAACAGACAAAGTCTTGTACAAAACTTTCCGAGGTCATATACATGACACGTGCATTCGGTTTGGCTTGTAAAAGTGCATTCCCTACGGCTTGCATCAAGTGTGTTTTACCCAAACCTGTTGGACCATATAAAAATAAAGGATTGTGCTGAGATGCGCCTAATTGGGTTAATACCTTACGGCAAGTCTCAGCAGCCATTTGGTTAGAACGGCCTTCAACAAATAAAGAGAATGTAAATAATGGGTTGAGTTGTCTTTTCTTTGGTATTTTCGCGACATTTTGACTTGGTTGCACCAAATCAGTTTCTTTCTTAGCTTTAATAGGAACGATTGGAGTGGTTGAAGTGTTACCTAAAGCCGCGGTCGTGGTTGCAGGTTGCTCATGAGAAGACAAAATAGTACCTGGACGCGAATCAACCAAGATTTCAACCTGACGTACTCGACCTTCCGATAATTGCTCAGCAAGAATTGAAATTAACTCTAAATGGTTGTCTTGAATATAACGTGTCCAATATGGATTAGGTGCATATAAACGCATTACACCGTCAACTTCTTCAGCAACCAAAGGACGAATCCACATCGCAAAGACGTTGTCAGAGAGCTCTTGTCGCAAGCGAGTTAAGCAGTCTGTCCAGAGCATGTGCATCCCCTAATATCCATTTTAAATTCAAAAATAAAGAAACCACCAATCCCATCTTTCGAAGGGGTCGCCATTCTAACCAAGTTATCCACATCTGTCAGGCAAATTTATGAGACTTTTGCCGAAAAAGAAAGCATTTGATTATAAATTTAAATTTAAAACCACTTGTGCATAACTTTTTGCACAAGTTGTGGATAGTTTTAGTGCTAAAGTTATCCACAATTTATAAAATCAATAAAAACATGGTTATCCACAAATTAAATCCTTGTTTAAAATCATAAAAACATCAATTTCCACAGAAAAAATGCATACTAATAAGAATAAATTTAAATTTTAAAATTTGAATTTACTTATAAGATTGGGTTGAGTTGTGGATAACTAAGCATATCGAAATTTAAATTCAAGAATTAAATTTAAACTGGAATCTTGGTTGTTGATAAGCCTGTATGTAAGCTGTGAATATAGTTGAATATTTATATAATATAAAGGGATAGCTTGTGTATATTTTTTGTTTTCCATCATGTGAGATATTTGCTAGGTGTTTTATTGCTCCAAAACAGAACAAACAAAATGTAAAGTTTTTGATTTTCCATTGACAGCGTAAACATTGCACAATAAAATCGCGGACCTTTATAGAAAGATCATTTTGGGAGTTTCGATATGAAACGTACTTTCCAACCATCTGAATTAAAGCGTAAACGCGTTCATGGTTTCCGCGCTCGTATGGCTACTAAAGCAGGTCGTCAAGTTTTAGCTCGTCGTCGTGCAAAAGGTCGTCATAGCTTAACTGTTTAATACTGTTAAGCTGACCAGATTTGGGTGATGGCACTTTACAGTTTCGGCATTGAATCTCGTATTCGTTGTGCCGCTGATTACAAAAGTGTATTTGATGGTGCACTTTTTAAAGTGCACCAGCCCCATTTCCTTTTTTTAGCAAAATTAACCGAACAGCCAAATAGCCGTTTGGGTATTGTCGTTGCTAAAAAGAAAGTACGTCGTGCTCATGAACGAAATCGAATAAAACGTCTTGCTCGGGAGAGCTTTCGCTTACACAAAGTGCAATTTAATGCTGATATCGATATTGTGGTGATGCCTAAAGTTGGTATAGAAGCAATCGCAAATCAAGAATTACATCAACAATTAGAGTTTGCTTGGCAAAAATTACAACGCTTAGCAAAAAAGCATTCAAAAGCTGTTATAACATCCTCACAAAATTAGAGATCTCCAATGGTACGATTACTACATTGGTTGATAAGATGTTACCAGATTGCTATTAGTCCATTATTAGGTCCTCGTTGTCGCTATATTCCTACTTGCTCGCAATATGCGATTGAAGCATTGCAAACACATGGGGCGGTCAAAGGTGTCTGGTTATCGACTAAACGAATTTGCCGTTGTCATCCTTGGGGTGGCTTAGGCTACGATCCAGTACCACGCAAAGCAGTTCGTTTTATTTCGTTTCATCAAATAGATTCTCAAATGCATCACGTTGCTGTACCCTTTCGTGATCGTTTATTCAAGCAAAATCTCTCTAACCATTTGGGATTATAGATATGCAACAATGGGCCAGATTTGCAATTCTTGGAGCCATGTTTGTTACCGCATATTTGCTTATTTTGGCTTGGCAAAAAGATTATGGTCATGCTGCACCGGCACCGCAACAACAAGCGGCGGCTGTGACTGCACATGAAGTATCTGCAGATTTGCCAAACGCTCAAAATGCAACAGCGGCTTCAGACTTGCCACAAGCAAATGTGACTGCATCACAAACCACAGAGCATAATACATCTGTGAGTCAGCAACTGATTTCAGTACAAACTGATCTTTATCACCTGTGGATCAATCCAAAAGGTGGTGATATTGTCCGTATTGAATTGTTAAGCCATGATGAAAGCAAAGACAGCGATAAGCCGTTTGTCATGCTGGAAAGTGATGCGAAACGTACTTATGTCGCTCAATCTGGTTTAATTGGTTTAAATGGACCAGATAGCAGCCGTAGCGGCCGTCCAATGTATGATGTTGAAAAAACAGCGTATACTTTGGCAGATGCGAAGAGCGTTGCAGCAAAAGATGGTAAGACACATCAAGTGTTGACTGTGCCATTGGTATTTAAAACACCTGAAGGTGTGGAAGTGATTAAGTCGTTCACCTTCACGCAAGGTGATTACCCAATTACAGTGAAACATCAGGTTGTTAACCGTAGTCAGCAAAACTGGCAAGGCCAAATGTTTGGTCAGTTAAAGCGTGACAATTCTGATGATCCAGGTAAATCTTCTCAAGGTATCTTTACTTTGGGAACTTATCTTGGGGGTGCATGGGGCACGCCAGAGGAGCATTATAACAAGTTGAAATTTGCGAATTTCAATGATGAAAAATTAAATGTTGAAGCCAAAGGCGGCTGGGTGGCCATGGTTCAGCATTATTTTGTCAGTGCTTGGATTCCTGGGAATTTAAAACTGACTCAGGCTGATGGCCAACCTTATACTGCCAAGCTGGAATCGCGTCAGTCTGCTGATGGTATGAATATCATGGGCTTCACCTCTCCAGTGATCAATGTACCTGCGGGTACGTCAATGGAAGTGGATGCACAACTTTATTCTGGCCCAAAAATTCAGTCTGAACTCAAAGATTTAGCTGCTGGTTTAAATCAAACTGTAGATTACGGTTGGTTATGGCCAATTGCCAAGTTATTGTTCCTGGGCTTGCAATTCTTCCATAATCTTGTTGGTAACTGGGGATGGTCAATTATCTTATTGACGATCTTGGTGAAGTTGATTTTATGGCCACTTTCTTCAAAAAGTTATCGTTCGATGGCGAAAATGCGTGTGATTGCACCAGAAATGCAACGTATGAAAGAAGAATTTGGTGAAGACCGTATGCGTTTCTCACAAGAAATGATGGCCTTATATAAGCGTGAACAAGTCAATCCATTGTCTGGTTGCTTGCCGTTATTGCTACAAATGCCGATTTTCTTAGCCTTGTACTGGGTGTTGATGGAATCTGTTGAATTGCGTCATGCACCGTGGTTAGGTTGGATTCAAGATTTATCTGCGATGGATCCATGGTTCATCTTGCCGTTGATCATGGGTGTGACCATGTTCGTTCAGCAAATGTTGAATCCTCAACCAACTGATCCAATGCAGGCAAAAGTATTCCGTATCATGCCAATCATGTTTACGGTATTCATGTTGTTCTTCCCTGCGGGCCTCGTGCTTTACTGGATCGTCAACAATAGTATTACCATTTTACAACAATGGTTTATTAACAAAGGTGTTGAGAAAGACCGTCTCAACAAGGTTGAGCCGAGCGCTTAAGTTCGAACTTTTACTGAATAAATCCGCTTAAGATGGTAATCTTAGGCGGATTTTTCTTTGTCTGTATTTAGGGTTCCTGTTTCATAACCCTCGTATTTTTAGGTGAATTTAACATGCAACATCAAACCACAATTGCTGCGATTGCTACCCCATTAGGTCGTGGTGGTGTGGGCGTGATTCGACTTTCTGGACCGAAAGCCTATGCAATAGCAGAGCAACTAACCCAGAAAAAACTTCCTGCTGCACGAATGGCGGGTTTCCGTCAGTTTTGTGATGCCGATGGTTCGGTGATGGATGAGGGCATCGTGTTATGTTTTCCAAATCCGCACTCGTTTACTGGCGAAGATGTGGTGGAATTACAGGGGCATGGTGGCCCTGTCATCCAAAATGCTTTGCTGGCACGTTTGCTCGATTTGGGCGCGACTGCTGCAAAGGCAGGTGAATTTTCCATGCGTGCCTTTGAAAATGGCAAAATGGATTTATTACAGGCGGAAGCGATTGCTGATTTGATTGATGCTACCTCACAGGCGGCTGCACGTTCGGCAGTTCGTTCCCTACAAGGTGCATTTTCAACCAAAATTAATACGGTTTTAGAAAAGCTCATTCACTTGCGTTTGCATGTTGAAGCCGCGATTGATTTTCCAGAAGAAGAAATTGATTTCCTTGCCGATGGCAAGATTTTAGCTTTGCTGGATGATGTACAGGAGTCGGTCAAGGCAGTACAGCAATCTGCACGCCAAGGACAGCTGTTACGTGAAGGTTTGCAGGTGGTGATTGCGGGTAAGCCCAATGCGGGTAAATCGAGTCTGTTAAACGCACTTGCAGGGCATGAGCGTGCCATTGTGACCGATATTGCAGGTACTACTCGTGATGTACTACATGAAAAGATCAGTTTAAATGGCTTGCCGATCACCTTAACTGACACTGCTGGTTTACGTGAGACGGGCGATATTGTGGAGCAGGAAGGGATTCGTCGTGCAATCAAGGAAATCGAACAAGCCGATTTGCTGTTGTTGGTGTATGACTTGAATCAAGGTGATGAGCCATTGCAATTGGCGTATGAATATTTTTCAGAGCATCTTGAGCCAAAACGTTTGCTATTGATTGGCAATAAATGCGATTTAACGGGTCAAGATGCCACATTAAGTGATTATCAAGGCTTCCGTCATATCAGTGTCTCCGCAAAACAAGATATGGGTGTTCAGGCGCTCATAGAGGCGATTACAGCGCATGCTGGCTTCCAACCTGAGGAAGATACCTTTATCGCCCGAACACGTCATTTAGATGCAATGAAGCGTACTCAGCGCTATCTTGCAGAAGCACGTGAGCAGTTAGTTGTGTTTAATGCAGGTGAACTTGTAGCTGAATCATTGCGACTGGCTCAAAATGCGTTGGGCGAAATCACGGGTGATTTCAGTGCTGATGATTTACTCGGAAAGATTTTTGGTTCATTCTGTATTGGAAAGTAATTTTTTAAGAGTTTAAAATTTTATATAGGCATTAAGAATATCTTCTTAGTGCTTTTTTTGTAGAATTTATTGTGTATTTTATGCCAAATAAAGAATTAATTTTTTAGATTAATAAAAATTATTAATTCGTTTCATTATTTTGCTTATGCTTATATAGCTTTAATTTATCTTGTGAATATAAATTAATATATTTTAAAATTGGTAATGATAAACTGATTAAATTCTAAAATGAATATTAGGTTATATACCGTGAACTATTTTATTTTGACTGTGTTTTTTTGTATGTTTTCGACATTTATTTATGCGAAAACAGAGATTTATCAATGTAAAGAGAATGGATCTGTTATATTCCAATCCAAACCTTGCAAAGGTACAGGTCAGACTGTAGCTGATAAGGTTAAAGAACAACAACAAGCAAAAGAACGTAAACTTGCTGAAATTCAGGAAAAAGAAAAACTTTTACAAGAGAGATTAAAGCACCAGCCGAAAAAAGAAGTTGGTTTTAAAGCAACTATCATAAATTTTAAGAATAAAATGATTCGTTATTGGCATGCTTTAAAGAAGAAATTTTCAATTGATTCCTAAAATATTGAATATAAATCTTTAGATTTTAAAAAAACAGCCTAAATAATTTCTATTATTTAGGCTGTTTTTTTGTTTAAATGCCTTGCATTTCTTGCTCTTCAGAGTCTTCTTTCAGCATATTTAAAGAAGTTGCTGCACTAGCTGGAACTCCTTCTTGACGAGTACTTTTTAGCTTGATTTGTAAGCGTAACTCATTCAAGGAATCAGCATTACGTAACGCTTCATCATAACTAATTGCACCTTCGTTGTATAAATCAAACAAGGCCTGATCAAAAGTTTGCATACCTAATTCACGAGACTTGGTCATAATTTCTTTAAGATTATGAAATTGACCTTTTAAGATATTTTCTGCAATTAATGGTGTATTCAGTAGAATCTCTACGGCTGCACGACGACCTTGACCATCTTGAGTACGGACCAAGCGTTGAGAAATAATCGCTTTCATATTAGATGAAAGATCCATCAGCAATTGATTACGGCGTTCATCTGGAAAGAAGTTCATGATCCGATCTAATGCTTGATTGGCGTTATTGGCATGTAAAGTTCCTAAACATAAATGCCCAGTTTCAGCAAAAGCAATGGCATGTTCCATGGTTTCAGTATCACGGATTTCACCAATCAAAATGACATCAGGTGCCTGACGCAATGTATTTTTTAAGGCATGGTGCCAAGTATGGCAATCTACACCGACTTCTCGGTGGGTAATCATTGATTTTTTATGTTTATGAACATATTCGACTGGATCTTCGACCGTAATAATATGTCCTGCTGAGTTTTCATTACGATGGTCAATCATGGCTGCCAATGACGTAGATTTACCTGAGCCTGTGCTTCCCACCACCAAGACCAGACCACGTTTTTCCATCATGACATTTTTCAATGATTCTGGGAGTTTGAGCTTTTGGAAGGTTGGGATTTCTGACGTAATGGTTCGGATAACCATGCCGATTTGTAGTTGTTGCTTAAATACATTGACACGAAAGCGTGATACTTCTGGAATATTAATTGCGAAATTACATTCCCATTCATTTTCAAATTCTTGGCGTTGCTTTTCATTCATTAAGCTATATGCAAATAGCTTAGTTTTTTCTGGGGTTAAAGTTTGCTGACCTAAAGGACGCATTAAACCTTGGAGTTTAATACTCGGTGGAAAGTCTGCTGTAATGAATAAATCTGAGCCGCCATATTCAACCACTTTGGTCAACATATGAAACATAAACGTTTTGGCTTCTTCTAATAATTCCGCGTTATACATGGATGTACCTAAATTTTAAGACAAGACTAGATTGAGTCAGATGGTGTGAAGTTAAAACTAATCATGCAAAGGAAAACATATCCTTGTTTCTTTAAAATGAAGTTTCAAAAGTTCTGTAAGTCATTTCATGGCTTTTCATTCACGCTGAACGAGATTACAAAAGTTGCCTTGCTGATTGTGATTGGATTATTCCAAAAATAAACCCATCGATCTAGTTTGATTTTTATTTATTATATGAATATCAATACAATGTGAGAATTTTTGTCATTTTTTTACCAAAACGAGCTTTTTTATCTTTGATTTGAAACCACTTTAAAAAAAAGATGTTCCACGTGAAACATGACGATGATTGGTTGGCTTTTGGTTGTGACTGAGTAAGCTGTGCAATTTATGAGGATAAGCCTGATTAAAATAGCACTAATTTTGAGTTGAGTATGAGACATGTTGAAAAGAATCGCTTTATTTTCATTATTGAGTTGCACGTCTGCGATGATTTTTGCAAATGTAGAAACCTTAAAAAATAATTTAAATCAGCAATATCCCAATATTCATGTTAGCAATATCCAACCAACAGAAATGACAGGACTATATAGTGCCAATTTAGACAATCAGATTATTTATTTGGATGAAAATGCCCAACATATGTTTATTGGTTCGATGGTTCGTTTAAAAGATCAAAAGAATCTGACCAAGGACTTGGTTCTAAAGCAAAATTCAATTGACTGGAAACAATTACCTTTAAAAGATGCAATAAAAACGGTAAAGGGCAATGGTAAACAGCAGCTCGCTATTTTTTCAGATCCGAATTGCCCCTATTGTAAGAAATTAGAAGCTGAACTGGATAAGCTCAATGATGTCACCATTTATACGTTTATCTACCCACTAAAAGCACAATCGATTGCGGTCTCAAAATCGATTTGGTGTGATCCTAACCAAGCTTATGCGTGGAAAAACCTATTGCAGAAGAATGTACAGCCTAAAGAAAAAACTTGTACTAATCCAATTGATCGCAATCTGGAATTAGGGAAAAAATTAGGTATAGAAGGAACGCCAACGCTGATATTCGGGAATGGTCTGAAAATGGTTGGCGGGCGGAGTGCTGAAGACATTCGGATGATTTGGAAAGAACTCGGTTTATAAATAAAAAATGCCCAATGCATTGTAATAAAATGATTTGGGCATTTTTAATTTATTTTGTTCTAACTTTTCTTGGTGACCAAGTTGTAGATGAACAAAATAATAATGGCACCAATGACCGATGCGATAAAGCCAGCCGCTGAGTTTTCACCATATAATCCAAGTAAGCGACCGCCATAGGTTGCTAATAATGAACCTGCAATCCCTAATAAGGTGGTAACAATAAATCCTGCTTTATCTTCACCAGGATGCAACGCACGGGCAATTAAACCTGCAAAAAAACCGACCACAATCGCTACAATGAGAGACCACATGACCTTTTCTCCTTGTTTTACCATAGTATTTGTTTGTTACTATCCTGCTGGATTTAGCCTAAATCTGTCTGTAGTGGATTACTGAGTTATGTCGTATTTTTGTGCAATCTTTATCGTGCTTTGATTAACAAGCTAGAATAAAAAAGGCGCTTTAAAGCGCCTTTCATAATTGATCAAAGACCGATTTCACCGATAAATGGTAAGTGACGATACTTTTGATCGAAATCTAAACCGTAACCGACAATAAAGCGATCTTCGACTTCAAAACCTAAGAATTTTACTTCTAAATCAATCTCACGGCGTGAAGGTTTGCTCACCAAAGTACAAAGTTCAATTGAGTTTGGATTACGGGTTTTGAGCATTTCAACGACTTTGCTCAAGGTATTCCCTGAATCAATAATATCTTCAACAACAAGCACATCTTTACCGTGAATCTCACCATCAAGATCTTTTAAAATTTTGACATCACGGCTTGAAACTGTGCCACCGCCATAGCTTGAAACGGTCATAAAGTCGAGTTCGTGTGGTTTTTCGATTGAACGGCACAAATCTGCCATAAAAATGACTGAACCACGCAGTAAACCAATCAATACCAGTTCCTTGTCACTTTGAGCATAGTGTGCATTGATTTTCTCACCGAGTTCTTTGACTTTGGCTTGAATCTCTTCACTGGAAATCATAATGCGCATTGCAATGGTCATCGGTAGATTCCTAAAACGTAAAAAATGGGAAATAAAAAAGGTGTTGACCTGCAACACCTCGAAATCTTGAGTGAATATGCGAATTTTAAAACAAAATCACTATTCATGCACCTTTTGATGGTGCAGAAAATGTATCATTTTTCGGCTGATGGCTGTCACGTCTCAGTAGCACAGCACCGCCGATGGCCAATAATATCCACCCAATTTTTCGTTTATTCAAAACTTTAGCTTTGGCTATAGGCTTTTTGTCCATAGATATAGGTTGCCTCAATATTTCGGTCATCGCCCATCGTAAACAAGGCGAATAGGCTATCTTCGATTGATTTTGAACGTGACTGACGCAACTGTTGCAATGCAGTTGGCTTAAGGTTCAACACCACAAAATCAGCTTCCTTTCCTACATTAAAGTTACCTAGCTTGTCATCTAAGTCTAACGCTTTTGCGCCACCTAAGGTCGCATGATACAGCGATTCGTAAGCTGATAATTTGTCACCCTGAAGCTGTTGAACTTTGTAAGCCTCATTGACAGTTTGTAATAAACTGAAAGAGGTTCCTGCCCCAACGTCAGTTCCCAAACCTACTTTAACTTGCTGCTGCCATGTTTTGTTTAGCGGAAATAAACCACTACCCAAAAATAAATTTGAGGTTGGACAGAACGCAATTGCAGAGTCGGTCTCATGCATACATTGCCATTCAGGATCTTCTAAATGAACGCAGTGAGCAAATACAGAACGCTGACCCGTTAAGCCATAATGATGATATACATCTAAATAACCCTTTTGTGCTGGGAATAAATCTTTAACCCATGCAATTTCATCTTTATTTTCGCTTAGATGTGTATGTACATAAACATCAGGATATTCAGCTTTGAGTTGCCCTGCTCTTTCAAGTTGTTCAGGTGTAGAGGTTGGAGCAAAGCGTGGTGTGATGGCATATAACGCACGACCTTGACCATGCCACTTCTCAATGAGTGCCTTAGAGTCGTCATAGCTGCTGTCTGCGCTATCACACAGGGCTTCAGGGGCATGACGATCCATCATGACTTTACCTGCAATTAGACGCATCTGATGCTGTTCTGCGGCTTCAAATAAAGCATCTACCGATTCAGGATGAACCGTACAAAATACCAGTGCAGTGGTTGTGCCATTTTTAAGCAGTTCATTCACAAAAAACTTGGCGATCTCGCTCGCATAAGCTTTGTTTTTAAACTGGATTTCAGTTGGGAATGTATAAGTGTTTAACCAGCTCAAAAGTTGTTCGCCGTAAGCACCGACCATTTCCGTTTGTGGAAAGTGAATGTGTGTATCGATCATGCCTGGGATGATCAGTTGCTCTGGATAATGCTGAATTTCAATATTGATTGGTAGATGGTCTTGAGCGTCGTTCCACGTGCCAAACCAGCGAATTTTGCCTTGTTCTGTGATGAGGACACCATCTTCGAGATAACGAACTTGATCTGCAATTTGATTTGCTTGAGCAACAGTTTTTTGAATATCTAAGAAGCGACCACGAATAACAGTGATGGGAGTAGCCAAAGTCATAACAACCTACAATTTTACTTTTTTCGATTGATTGTACTCGATTTTGCTCGTTTTACTGGATTATTCGTCTAATTTAAGTATAGAAAGCCGAGCGAGGTATGAGTAATTGATTGGATCAATTCACTTTACTTTTCGGTGTAAATACGTAAATTGTCAGCAATAATTATACTTTTTGGAAAAAATAAAGATGTATTATTGGAATACCAAAGCTTTAGCGCATGAGTTGGCTGAAGATACTCTAAGTAAACAACATTATAAAAACTATTATCTCGCAGCGGCATTGGTCGTGAGTGCTGTGTACTATTACGGTATGTATTCGCCTTATTCTGATATTCGAGTGATTGGGATTGAAGCTGCATTGACCCTATTGATTATGCTGATTGGGATTCAACGGACTTATCAAGCCAATGGTGCTGATCAAGGTGTCCATTTCTTAAATCGGGTCACGGCTTTGTCCTTTCCTATTCTGATGCAAAATACGGTGTTTGGAATTGTTTTTGGGCTAGTTTTATTGGGAGTTTATCAATATTTTGGTTTAGCGCAAACCGCATTTGAAATGTGGTACGAATGGTGTGTTTCGGCTTTTACCATTTTTCTGCAAATTTTATTTTTTACTCGTTTGGTGTCTTATATGAAACGGGTGAAAGATCATACGATTTAAACTTGATACGGTCAGGATGTATGTCATTAAATCCTGACCGATTGATGATTGTTATCTAGATTTACTCTATAAAATAATGCGCTGCGAAATGTGCATCATTGCCAATAATGTCGTAGCAGTCCTCACGAATCGACATGCCTGCACACTGATGTCCCACCATCCATAAACCCAGCGTGGGTAACTGACCAGCAAACAATGGAGTCTCTACCCATTTTTGTACCACATAGCCATATTTATCATAGTCATCAAAATAGAAACTACCAGAAGCAGCACCTTGATCTTGACCATCTTGCAACACTCGAATATTCGCCCCTTCCCTTGCTAAGATCGGTTTTTTCACCCATTTGCCAGAGAATTTTTGCTGGGGATCAAAATGATGGGTCTCAACTAAAAGTGGGTGATTTGGATAGCGTTTCCAAAGCTCCACTAAAATTGCTTTATTAGAGAGCAGCATTTTCCAACATGGTTCGATCCAATTCGATTGCGGACTCAGATATTGAGAGAATGATTCTTCCCAAATCCATTCCCAAGGATATAACTTGAATAGGTTTTGAATGGGTCGATTATTCAGATCAACAAAACTCTGTCCATTCCAGCCAATATTTTCCATTGAAAGTTCAGAAACTTGTAGATGCGCTTGAAAAGCGGTATCCATTAAATATTCTAGATTGCCCCAATCCTCTCGCCCTGCCTCCTGACAGGCTGCAAAATGCACGTGACTTCCTCGCGGTAGAATGGTTCGCCAACGCTTAATCAAGTCTTCGTGAATACTGTTAAACTGATCTCGATTCGAAATCCCAGATACTTGTTCGATCCATAGCCATTGTGCTACTGATGCCTCTAACAGTCCTGTGGGAGTATCAGCATTGTATTCCAGCATTTTGATATTGCGCCCATCATAGGCAAAGTCAAAGCGTCCATAAAGCATCGGCGCATTTTGTCGCCAAGACTGTTCGATTTGTGCAATTGCACCAACTGGAATCTGGAAATAATCAGGATAATTACCGCGTTGAATCAAATCACTTGTCACAGCTAAACACATTTGATGCAGTTCATTAGCTGCATCTTCAAGCTGTTCAATTTGCTTCAATGTAAATTCGTAGGCAATTCCTTCTGACCAGTAAATTGAGCCATCCAGTGAGGGTAAATTAAAATAATCGAAACCAATTTTTTGGTGTTCGAGTTGCCAGTCGGTACGCGGTGTGAGGATTTTTCTTTTCATACAAAATATCAGTTTTCCTGATCAACCACCAAACGAAGAACCGCCACGACCGAAACCGCCACGAATAGGTGATGATACAGAATAGCGTTTTGCAGTGGTTGAAATTGAAGGTTGTCCCACACTGAGATTGGTATGTGGTCTCAAGGTGTTGCCTTTAAAAGAGACTTCACGATTATGTTGATAATATTGTGGTCCTAAATAACGCCCAGAACCAAAGCCACCATAATAACGAACGCCAGCAGTAGAACCTCCGCTTCCTGAGCTATTTTCTTCTTCACAAGTTTCAGTATTCCAGTCTGTTGCACAATCATATTGATTGTTATAAACATCTTGTACTAGAGGTCCATCATTGTGGCTACATGCAGTGAGTAGCAATGGCACCACCACAAGATTAATTTTTTTAGAACGCATGAGACCCCACTCATTTTAATTTGCTTGATCGACATAAATATGTGAGCAAGTCTTGTTTATTATGTTTCTGATTAGGAAAGATAAAATCTTTAAGCCGCCATATGATATTGATCTGTTTTTTTAATGTACAGTCTATTTTTATGATTTAACTGTTCAGGCACCTGAATTTATCAAATGCCTGAATTCAACTGATTAAGATTGCAACTGCTTTTTATTATGACGTAATGATAGATAAGCGGTGATACTGAGTACCAGTACGATAAAGCTCAATGAAATCCAGATTGGCATGTGGAACACATCCAGCAATAACATTTTCGCACCGATGAACAGTAAGATAATGCCCAAACCATACGGTAGGTAATGCAGTTTGGTTGCGGCACCAGCCAACAGGAAGAACATTGCACGTAAACCCAAAATCGCCATTAAATTCGCTGTTAATACAATGAACGGGTCACTGGTTACAGCGAAAATTGCAGGAATAGAGTCAACCGCAAAGATAACGTCGGAACCTTCAACCAAAATCAGAACTAAAAATAATGGTGTTGCCCACAACAAACCATCACGGCGAACAAAGAATTTTTCACCCTCAAGCTGTGGCGTGATACGCATATGTTTGCGTAACCATTTTAAGGTTTTGATATCTTCGATATTGGTTTCTTCGTCTTGTCCTTTTAGGAATTTGAAACCTGTATAGACCAAGAATGCACCGAAGATGTAAAGAACCCATGAAAACTCTTGAACGAACCATGCACCAATAAAAATAAAGATGGTTCTTAAGACGATGGCACCTAATACGCCGTAAAGTAGGATTTTACGTTGCAGTGCAGAAGGAATCGCAAATGCAGAGAAAATCATTAACCAAACAAAAACGTTGTCAATCGCTAAAGATTTTTCTAACAAATAACCTGCAAAGTATTCCATGGTTTTTTGATTCGCAAGGGTGAGTCCTACTGTTTGCTGTAGATAGAGCCACAAGCCCCCACCAAATAGCACTGCTACAGTGACCCAAGCAATACTCCAGTAAGCGGCTTGCTTGATTGGAACATCTTGGTTTTGTTTTTGTTTAAAGCCTAAAAAATCGACCAAAAGCATGACTGTGACAAGGCCGAAGAATACGACATACAGCCATAGATTACCGATAGTTTCCATCACAACTCCATATCTAGCAACTGGGCATAAAAAAACCTTGATCAGTTGCCAGATGAATAAATACATCTGTTTCAACATGATCAAGGTCTTGCCTACATCACAAATCGATTGTGATGCTCAGAGTCCGACTTTTTGCAAAGTGTAATGACGAAGCTCTGACACCTAAGTACTTTAACTACACTACCTAGGTTTGGAGGAGGCTACTCCCCTTGTCAAACGAATTTTGTATGGATGATGACATCCAAATGTGTGTATAGAATTACACATTTTTCACAAATGTGCAAATCTTCAGCAAATTAGGTCAGGATTAAAAATTTTCAAAATCTCTGTGCGTAAAAATTGATGTCGAGGATTGTGTTTTACGTGCTCATGCCAATACATACCCATATTGATTTTGGGTAATTCAATCGGAAGTGCATGAATCTGTAAATCTTTTGAATAGTGTAGATGTTTTAGAATACTTTGAGGGATAGTCAGTATTGCATTTGGATGCTGCGCTAAGACCTGTAAAGCTGTTGAATAGTGCTGGCAGCGTAGAAAAATTTGTCGAGACAATTGTTGGCGATTAAGATAAATATCTTCCAATAATAACCCCGTACGCCGTGATGACACACCAATATGCGGTGATGATAAATAGAGCGATAAATTCATTTTGGTTTGCTGTGTGCAGACCACAAAATAATCTTCAATCAGGTTTTCAAACTGCAAATGAGCTTGATACGGTTGTACTAAGTCAATCACAAAATCGATTTGTTGTGCTGACAAATCAGCCAACATATTTTTACGATCAAGTTTAGAACTAAAAAACTGGATATTGAGATTTTGCTTGGCAAAGTGATTGACCAATTGAGGAAAAATAATGGGTTCGATTTCATCATGAATCGCGATTTTTATACTTTGTAGCATGCTCGGCCTAAAATCTTGCTGAGGCATAGCGATTTTTTGAATACTCAATAAAGCCATTTGAATCGGCTGATAAATCTGCTCAGCATAAGGCGTAGGCAGCATTTTTTGCCCACTACGCACAAACAGCTCATCTTTAAGTTGTACACGTAAACGTTGTAAAGCATGACTGACAGCAGATTGGCTGATACACAACAATTGGGCAGCTTTGGAAATGCTCTTTTGTTCAAAAATCGCAATAAACAGCGGATATAAATTAATATCAATACGATGAAAGTAAGCCACTTCCAATGGGCTAGTATTATGAATATGATTCATAGTTTTGAATAAAATAAAATCATTTCATTCATAATAAATTTTCGCTTATGGTGATGTAAAGCAGCGAATCAAGCTTCGCCAAATTTTTACTTTGAGGGAAATGATGATGTTTGCATTATCTGAGCGCGCACAGGATTTTATTGCACGAACCAAAGCCTTTATCCAACAAGAAATTGAACCGATCGAAAAGGCATTTTGGGATGACGTCCATCATCTCAATGTGGATGGTGACTGGACCAAGTGGCAGTGGCCTGAACAATTACAACAATTGAAAGATAAGGCTAAAGCGGCTGGCTTATGGAATATGTTTTTGCCCGATGCGGAATTGGGTGCTGGTTTATCGGTTCAGGAATATGCGCATATTGCCGAACTGACTGGACGTAGCTTACTTGCACCCACCGTATTTAACTGTAATGCACCTGATAGCGGCAATATGGAAGTGTTATGGCGCTATGGTAGCGAGGCACAAAAACAGCAATGGTTGCAACCTTTGCTTGCAGGGGAAATCCGTTCAGTGTTCTGTATGACTGAACCCGCCGTGGCTTCCAGTGATGCCACTAATATGCAAGCCACGGCAGTGATTGATGGTGATGAAATCGTCCTGAATGGGCGTAAATGGTGGTCATCGGGCTTGGGTGATCCCAATGCCAAAGTGATTATCTTCATGGCTTATACTCCTGACGAGAGTAAAGACCGTCATCATCAACATTCGATGGTCTTAGTACCGATTGAAACGCAAGGCGTGACGATTGAAAGAATGTTGCCTGTGTTTGGTGATTACGATGCGCCACATGGACATGGGCAAGTTAGTTTTGACAATGTGCGTGTGCCAGTGAGCAACTTTATTGGCGGCGCTGGGCAAGGTTTTGAAATTGCGCAAGGGCGTTTAGGGCCTGGGCGAATCCATCATTGTATGCGTTGTATTGGCGCAGCTGAAAAAGCCTTAGAGTTGATGATTGATCGTGGTATGTCCCGTAAAGCCTTTGGCAAAGAATTATTAAAGTTGGGTGGGAATTTAGAACGAGTCGCGGAAGCCCGTGTGCAAATCGACCAAGCCCGTTTATTAACGCTGTATGCGGCTTACAAGATGGACACTTTAGGTAATATGGCGGCACTCACCGAAATTTCTGCAATCAAAGTGGTTGCACCAACCGTATTGCAAAATGTGGTGGATATGGCGATTCAGATTCATGGCGGCGAAGGTGTGTCACGTGATACACCACTGACTGCATTCTTTAATCAAGCACGCAGTTTACGTTTAGCTGATGGACCAGACGAAGTACATAAGGGCATGATTGCTAAACTAGAACTCAAAAAACGTGGCTATGGTCGTTGATAAGGATATAAGAAAATGGCAGTGATTGATGTGGGTGGTCAGGTTCGGCATGGCGAAGAACTGGATATTTCCGCAGTGGAAACGTGGTTAAAAGACCAAGGTATAAATCTACAAGGACAGGCACAAGTCACCCAATATTCGGGTGGTGCATCGAATTGGACTTATCGCCTGCAATATGACAATGCAGATCTAATTTTACGCCGTCCACCGAAAGGCACCAAAGCCAAATCAGCACATGATATGGAACGTGAATACAATGTGCAGAAGCATCTTGCGCCGTTCTACCCTGTCCTGCCTGAAATGATGGCACTGTGTCAGGACGAGAGCGTAATTGGCTGTGACTTCTATGTGATGAAACGGATCGAGGGCATTATTCCACGCGCCAATTTACCGAAAGAATTACAGTTAGATGAGCAACAGGTACAGCAATTGTGCCTGAATGTTCTAGATAAATTGATCGAGCTGCATCAAGTGCCGTATCAAGGTACAGAATTGGAACAACTGGGCAAAGGTGAAGGTTATTGTCGCCGTCAAGTCGAAGGTTGGGATGCACGTTATAGCAAAGCACTCACGCCAAATGTACCTGATTTTGCTTTTGTGCGTGAGTGGTTGTTGGAACATATCCCTGCCGATGCTAAAACTTGCGTGATTCATAATGACTGGCGTTTTGATAATGTCATTTTAGATCCACAACAACCGACAAAAGTGATTGGGGTACTGGATTGGGAAATGGCGACACTCGGTGATCCATTGATGGATTTGGGCAGTGCCCTCGCCTACTGGATTCAAGAGGATGATGATGCGCTGATGAAATCAAGCCGCCGTCAACCGACCAATTTAAAAGGTATGCTGACACGTCAACAGGTGGTGGATTACTATCTGGAAAAAACAGGTTTGCAACCAACGAATTGGGCCTTTTATGAAGTGTTTGGTTTGTTCCGTTTAGCCGTGATTGCGCAACAGATTTATTATCGTTATTACCATCAGCAAACTGATAATCCCGCCTTTAAGGATTTTTGGATTTTGATTCATGCCTTACATATTCGGGCTTTAAAACTGATAGCCCAAAACAATACTGAAGCACAGCAGTTGATTCCTGAATATGCTGCAAAACTACAGGATATTTTAAAACGATGAGCACAATTTATTTGGTGCGGCATGGGCAAGCGTCGTTTGGTGCAGCGAGCTACGATCAGCTTTCAGCTAAAGGTGAACAACAGGCACAGGTTGTGGGTGATTTTTTTAAACAAACCCTAAAACAAACGCCTTTAGTGGTTGCAGGTTCAATGCAACGTCATCAGCAGACGGCGCAACTCGCTTTATCGCAAAGTTTCCATAATGCATCCATTCAAACCGAATCGGCGTGGAATGAGTTTGATCATCAGCATGTCTTTGCTCAATATGAACCGCGTTTTAATCAGCCTGAATTGCTTAAACAGGATGTTGAATTGATGGCCAATCCACGTGCTTATCTGGCCAAAATCTTTGATGGTGCAATAGACCGCTGGATTGGAGCGCAATATGACCATGAATATCATGAAACATGGTTAGGCTTTCAATCACGTGTTGAGCAAGCATTACAATCGCTTTGCGAAAGTATTGATATGACCAAGCATCGTCAAGCCGTCGTATTTAGTTCTGGTGGCGTGATTTCTGTGGCGGTAGGCAAAGTATTAGGTTTGAATGTAAAGCAGATCTTTGCGCTAAATTGGTCGATTGCCAATGCCAGTATCACCACGCTGCGTTGGGTTGATGGACGTTTGCAACTACTGAGCTTTAATGAGCATCATTATTTAAAAACACGTGATGCTGAACTTTTAACATGGATTTAAAAAATAGGTGGCAGGCATGGCAAAGACCATTTTAATTACAGGGGCAAGCTCGGGTTTGGGCGCAGGTATGGCGCGTGAATTTGCGGCTAAAGGTTACAATTTGGCGTTGTGCGCACGGCGGCTGGAACGTTTGGAAACACTCAAACAGCAGCTACAAAGCCAGTTTTCGATTCAGGTGGGGATTAAGACGCTGGATGTGACCCATTACGATGATGTGTTTACGGTTTTTAAAGCCTTTCAGCAAGAATTTGGAACGATTGACCGAATTATTGTCAATGCAGGTGTGGGTGAAGGTCGCCGTATCGGTAAGGGTCATTTTGATGTAAACCGCGCTACGGCTGAAACCAATTTTATTTCGGCATTGGCGCAATGTGAAGCCGCGGTTGAAATCTTTAGAGCGCAAAATAAAGGGCATTTGGTGGTGATTTCCTCGATGAGTGCAATGCGTGGTTTACCAAAGCATTTATCGACCTATGCCGCGAGTAAAGCCGCGGTGGCGCATTTGGCTGAAGGGATTCGTGCTGAGCTACTGCATACTCCAATTAAAGTCTCAACGATTTTCCCAGGTTATATTCGCACTGAATTGAATGAAGGTGCCAAGAAATTACCGTTTGAAGTGGATGAGAAAACGGGTTGTAAGGCTTTGGTGAAAGCGATTGAGAAGGAACCCGTGAAGGCGTATGTGCCGCAGTGGCCGTGGTTACCAATGGGAATTGCAATGAAGATTTTGCCGTTGAAATTGGTGAATAAATTGAGTTAATTACAATAAATGGATTGGATATGTTTCATTTGGAAAAGGCTGCACAGCCTTATATAGGTTTAATTGTTTTTGTATAGGCATTTCCTTACTTTTCATGGGTGAGGCGTTTACTCCGCAAGGTAACAAAAATCCTTTGTTGAGCAGAGGGTGCGTCCATGTAACCCCTGCTCAACAGGCGGCATCTATGCCGCCTGTCACGGTAGTAAATACCGTGACAAGATTGAATTACAAAAGTGTGCTATAGGCTATATTACGACAAAGCCGTAATCAACTTTTGGTGTAATCCACCAAAACCACCATTGGACATGATCACCACAGCATCTCCTTCACCTGCTTCATTCACCACACGGGCAATGATCTCATCTAAAGAGCGGCTGACTTCCGCCTTGTTTGATGAAGCGGCAATCACAGGCTGTAAATCCCAGTCCAAGCCCTCTGGCTGATACCAGATCACTTCATCGGCTAAACGTGCTGAATGTGCCAAACCATCTTTATGGCTGCCCATACGCATGGTGTTAGAGCGTGGCTCAATGATCGCCCACAGTTTACGCTCACCTAAACGCTTACGTGCGCCGTCCAGCGTGGTTTCAATTGCGGTTGGATGATGGGCAAAGTCATCATAGACTTCGATACCACGAACCGTTGCTAACAGCTCCATACGGCGTTTTACCCCACCGAATTTAGATAAAGCTTCACAAGCCTGTTCAATGGTTACACCGACATGCTGTGCAGCCGCAATCGTCGCTAAAGCATTGGCAACACTATGTTGCCCTGTCATATCCCATTTCACTTCGCCAATTACTTTGCCGTGTTCAAGCACATTAAAGTGGCTGCCATCGGCACTGACTAGCTCCGCAGATAAAGCGGCTTGGTCATTGGCTTCAAGACTGGTACGAACCACAGGCGTCCAGCAGCCCTGTTCTAGCACTTCATCAATATTGGTTTCAGTAATCGGCGCAATAATACGACCTTCACTTGGAATGGTACGCACTAAATGGTGAAACTGTTTTTGAATGGCAGCGAGGTCATCAAAGATGTCGGCATGGTCAAATTCAAGGTTGTTTAAAATCGCTGTTTTAGGGTGATAGTGAACGAACTTAGAACGCTTATCGAAGAAGGCAGAATCATACTCATCGGCTTCTACACAGAAATATTTGCCACCGCCTAAACGCGCGCTTTCGCTAAAACCCAGTGGTACGCCACCAATCAAAAAGCCAGGATTTAAGCCTGCTTGATCAAGCACCCAAGCCAGCATGGTGGTGGTGGTGGTTTTGCCATGTGTCCCTGCGACACCGAGTACATGTTTGCCTTGCAGTACATGATCGGCCAAGAATTGTGGCCCAGAAATATAAGGCAGGCCTTCATTTAACATGTATTCAATCGCATCAATACTACGTTTCATGGCATTGCCGACGATCACAAGATCAGGATGCGGTTGTAAATGGCTACGGTCATAGCCCTGCATCAATTCAATACCTGCATTTTCCAGTTGAGTCGACATGGGTGGATAAACATTGGCATCTGAACCTGTGACTTTATGTCCTAAATCTCGTGCCAATAGAGCCAAAGACCCCATAAATGTGCCACAAATACCCAAAATATGCAGATGCATAATGCGCCTTCTCCACTGCTTTACATACAGCACTAATCTCGTGTGTATGATTGTCGTTATCAATAAAAATCAATCGCAACGATAGCAAGGCTGACATTGAAAAGATAGTCAAAATTCGTTGTTGTTATTAACTTAAAATTGAGTGATTTTAACGTTATTCTGATGTATTCAAAGCAAATGATTCAGCCCTTATTTTTATAAAAGGACATCCGATTGAGCCCTACACTTTTAGCATTATGTTTGTTGATCATTTCTAACTGTTTTATGACGATGGCGTGGTATGGGCATCTGAAAATTTTACACAATGCGCCGCTTTGGCAAGCGATTTTGTTTAGTTGGTTGATTGCTCTATTGGAATATAGTTTTATGATTCCTGCAACTAAACTATTAAATCAACAGGGTTGGAGTTTGGGCGAAATGAAAATCACCCAAGAAGTTGTTACGCTGATTGTGTTTGTGCCCTTTATGATTTTCCTGTTTAAACAACCATTCAAGTTGGATTATGTCTGGGCGATGTTTTGCTTAATGGGCTGTGTCTATTTTGTGTTCCGTAACCAGAGCTAATTTTTCGGCTACTGCCCTAATGTTCTTTATTTGGGGATGCCTGAAAAAACCGCTATAATATTTGCCAATTTATTCCTTTGTGCTTGGCGTAAGTCGAGACATTTCCCTATTTTTATCATGTTTTGGAAAAGCCAATGAATGCGGTCGCAACAGATAGCCAACCTTTAGTCGGGATTATCATGGGTTCTCAATCAGATTGGGCAACACTTGAACATACCGCTAATATGCTCAAACAATTGGGTGTTCCTTTTGAAGCTGAGGTGGTTTCTGCGCACCGTACGCCAGATCGTTTATTTGAATATGCTGAAACAGCACGTGATCGTGGTATTCAGGTGATTATTGCAGGTGCGGGTGGCGCGGCGCATTTACCGGGGATGTGTGCTGCTAAAACTGATTTACCTGTGCTTGGCGTGCCTGTTAAATCTTCAATTTTAAATGGCGTTGACTCATTGCTTTCGATTGTACAAATGCCAGCGGGTATTGCTGTGGGAACACTGGCAATTGGTCAGGCAGGTGCAACCAATGCGGCAATTCTTGCAGCGCAAATTCTAGGTTTAACCCGCCCAGATATTGCAAAAAATGTGGCTGATTTCCGCACAGCTCAAACGGAAAAAGTATCGAACAATAACATTCCTGGTCAAGTATAACGGGGCCAATCATGAATAAAACCATCGGTATTTTTGGTGGTGGACAGCTTGGGCGCATGATGGCGCAAGCAGCTTTACCACTCAATATTCAATGTAGCTTTTTCGAAGCCGAAACAGACTGCCCAGCAGCTATTTTAGGTCCTGTATTTTCAAGTAAAAATCCACAAGCACTACAAGATTTCATCGCAAGTGCCGATGTATTCAGTCTTGAATTTGAAAATACGCCTGTTGCTGATGTAGATGTTTTGACCCAAACCAAAACACTGCACCCTCCTCGCCTTGCTTTGGCGACAGCACAAAATCGCTTGGCAGAAAAAAGTTTGTTTGACGAACTAGGTATTCCAGTTGCACCGTATCGTGCTGTGGATAGCTTAGAGAGCTTAAAGCAAGCCGTGGCTGAACTGGGATTACCTATCGTATTAAAAACTGTAACAGGTGGCTACGATGGTAAAGGTCAGTTCGTATTACGTTCTGAAGATCAAATTGATACAGCTTGGGCTGAATTAGGGCCTGCCAAAAGCTTGATTGCAGAAAGTTTTGTGAAATTTAGCCGTGAAGTATCTATTATTGCGGTGCGTGGTCAAGATGGTGATGTCAAAACATGGGCACTTGCTGAAAACCACCATCACAATGGCATATTGTCACACTCAATCGTTCCTGCACCAAATAGCACAGATTTACAACCAGTTGCACAAGACTATATTACTCGGTTGTTGAATCATCTTAATTATGTGGGTGTACTTACACTTGAATTATTCGTGACTGAACAAGGGCTTTATGCCAATGAAATGGCATGTCGTGTTCATAATTCAGGACATTGGTCGATTGAAGGTGCGATTTGCTCGCAGTTTGAAAATCATATCCGTGCAGTAGCAGGGTTGCCGCTAGGAGCAACCGATGTTGTGCGTCCAACAGTAATGATCAATATCATTGGTCAACACCCGAAATCAGAAGATGTTTTAGCACTGAAAGGTTCGCATTTACATCTTTATAATAAGTCTGAGCGTGCAGGTCGTAAGTTGGGCCATATCACACTGATGCCGAATGACCGTGATGATTTAACCGACTTGTGTCGTCAGTTGGCAAAGATTTTACCAGTTCCATTAGCACTGACAGATGATATGAATCTCTAAACTTATCCACATTATCTAAAAGCGATCTTTGGATCGCTTTTTTATTGCGTATGATTTTTTGAATTTAAAGTTTTAAATTCAAAAAATGCACGAACCATTTTTGGTACACTGTGGATAACTTTAAGATGGGCTTTTGAATTTAAAATAGTGTGAAAAATTTGAATTTAAATTGTGCTGGGTTGTTGAGTGTTGTGGTTTAAATTCAAAAATATGCATTTTTTAAATTTAAAACCAAAGGTATTGCTGTGTTTTGAATTTAAATTTTGAGGCTGTGGATATCTATTTTTGATTTTAATTTTATGAAATGTAAGGAATAGTGTGTGGGTTTGAGCTGTTTTAGTAAATTGGAATGAATTTAAATGAAGTATCTATTTTTGAATTCAAAAACATGGTTGATATGAAGTTATTTTTAAATTCAAAAATACAGATAGTGATTGATGCTTGTTTTGAATTTAAATGAAGGCTGTTGGTAACTTTTAAATTTAAAACGATGGTGGAGTTATGAATTTAAAAATTAGGCTTTAAATTTAAAAGACAATAAATGAATTCAAAGTTACGTTTCCAAACGGAACATAGTGCGGCTGCGTGTTAAGGTGAACAGGAAATTTAAATTTAAAAACTTTGGTTAAGACATGAAAAATCATTTTTCTCTATTTATAGGCACTGCCTTATTTGCTTTATTTAATCAAGCGCATGCAGAACTCATTATTAATGGTGCAACGGTGTCAGCGACAACGACTGCACCATCCAACAGTGCCTATTCACCAAATACAAATTTCCAGTCGTGTATTGCGAACTTGCGTTCTCAGGCAATTGCATCTGGGGTATCTGGTGCGACTTATGATCGTTATACGCAAAACCTAACGCCTGATTATTCAGTCATTGATAAATTAAATTACCAGCCTGAATTTTCGACTCCAATTTGGGACTATTTATCAGGTTTGGTTGATGATGAGCGTGTCCAAGTGGGCAAACAAAAACTTGCTCAACATCGTGCTGTTTTAAATCGAGTTGAACAGGCTTATGGTGTACCAGCAGAAACTGTAGTGGCGGTGTGGGGTGTGGAAAGTAACTACGGTGATATTTCAGGTAAATATCCTTTATTGCAGGCTTTGGGAACGCTCAGTTGTGAGGGCCGCCGCCAAAGTTATTTCCGTAGTGAATTTTTTGCGACGATGCGTGTTTTACAGCGTGGTGATTTAGCACAAGATCAACTCTATGGCTCATGGGCAGGGGCTTTTGGTCATACCCAGTTTATGCCATCGACCTACGAGCGCTTAGCAGTAGATTTTGATGGTGATGGTCGCCGTGATCTGGTTTCAAGTACCACAGATGCTTTGGCTTCGACGGCAAACTTTTTAAAACAAGCAGGTTGGCAAACAGGTATGCCGTGGGGCTTTGAAGTGACAATTCCACAAGGTATGTCAGTTGCAGGTGAAAGCCGTCGTAATAAAAGGTCGCTGAATAGCTGGGTTGCACAGGGTGTGACTCGTGCGGATGGTACAGCTTTAATTCAAGGTAATTTATCGGGTAGTACGCCTGCTGGATTGATTTCACCTGCGGGCGCAAATGGTCCAATATTTTTAGTCTTTAAAAACTTTGATGCAATTTATAGCTATAACGCTGCTGAAAGTTATGGCTTAGCGATCGCTCATTTATCTGATCGTTTACGAGGTGGTACAGCATTTTTAACGTCTTGGCCAACGGATGATGCAGGGACTTCTCGAGCAGAGCGTCGCGAAATTCAGCAGTTTTTGGTCAAGCGAGGTTATGATATTGGTGTGGTGGATGGACTGATTGGAGACAAAAGTCGTCAAGCCATTCGCCAAGAGCAAACGCGCTTAGGCTTGAATCCTACAGGCCGTGCGGGACAACAGATTTTACGTGCATTTAGGCAAGAGCAAGCAAAACAAATGATGCAATAAGTATATTTAAATAAAATAAGGTCTGCTTAAACACAGACCTTATTTTATTTAGGGTGCAGCATCTAATTTTATGGCTTCTAAAATATCAAAAATTACCGCAGTGACATCTTGGCTTAAATCACGATCATTAAAAATTTCGTAAGCAGTAATAGTTACATCTGTATCGCTAGGTAGTTGTTTTTGTTCTTCTTCAATCAGGTGTTCAATTGGCAAGAGCGTTTGTTTAACTTCGAGATGTAGAACTTCATTATAAGCAAGATTCTCATCTTCAAACTCTAATTCATGTTCATTGAAATAGGGGATCAAAATAGAATGAAGATACGGACTAAGATCCTGAATATCTAAGATTTCAATATCACGAGTCTGTTCAATCGTACTGATGTGGTCATTCACTTCAATGAGGATATGATAATAACTCATGCTGATCTCCATTAAGACTAAGATGATGTTTTAACACCACAATAACATGAATAAATCAAAAGAATCGACTCATTGTTACGATCTTTTTAAAAACATCAGCTTATAGATTTTTCATATCCTTATAACAGAGACTTAACGAGAAAAGCCGAGTAGTTCCAGATCGACATCTGCGAGTTGAAAGTTCTTCGCATCTTGTTCCTTGATTCTTGGATACATCAGTGATTTTGGATCTTTGGTATGCTTTAAACCCAATACATGACCAAATTCATGTGCAAGCGTTAAACGCAGGTCATCAACTGAGGAAAATTCATAAATAAAAATCTGTTTACCATTGAAATGCCCTTTGTGAAACAAACGTGGCTGAAATGTTTGATTAAATTGATGAGTTGATGCTACAAGTTGCTTATTATTTTGATTGAGTTTTTGAATATCTCGATTAAGTTGCTGAGTTTTTTGATTATAAACTTGAATCTCTTGTTGTAGAGCGAATTCAGCCATAAAAGGCTATCTTGTTAATAATAAATCACGGTCAGCCTGAGTGAGACGGAAATGGTCCATCTCTTGATCTTTCATAATAGGGTACATTAACGCTTGAGGGCTGTTTGCATGTTGTAAACCAAGGGCGTGTCCTAGTTCATGTGCTAGTGTTAATCGTAAATCGTTATCTGATTCAAACTCATAGATTAAAATTTGTTTTCCATTAAATAAGCCTTTATGAAATAAATGTGGTTGAAAGCGTTGTTTGTATTGTTTGACTGAAGCATCTAGTTGTTGATCCAGTGAGTTAAGTTCATCTATTTTTTGATTTAATTGAGTAATTCTTTGATTGTATTGATTAACTTCTTGTTGCACTAACTCAATATTACTTTGTAGCTCTTGTTGTTTCTGCTGAAAATATGTCGAATTCCCAGATGAAGATTGGTTGTGTTGAGCAGAAAGCTGCTCTTGATTATATTGCTGAATTTGTTGATTGAGTTGTTGTTGTTTTAAATCTAAAAATTGCTTACTCCGCATAATTTCTTGTTCAATTTGGTCTAATTGCTGTTTTTTATCTTTCCATACCTGTTGATTCGCTTCGAGTTGAGTTATATGTTCTCGGCGTTGTTCGCTTTCTTGTTGGCGTTCATCGTAAATGAGGTGAATCGCAAGTTGGGCATTGGGGTCATAAACAAAATAATCCTGTCCTGTACCATCTTTCCAAATTTGAGTTGCTTGTTGGCTAATTTCTTGTACTTGTTCAAGACTGAGTTTAAAACGAGGATCTACCTCAGCGATTCGATAACGCAGGCGAGTATCTATTGGATGAGTGATACGGTCAGCTAATGAATTGAATTTTAGTTGAGGATATTTCTGAGTTTGATAACTTAACCCTAATAAGAAAATAATTAACCCTGAAAAAATTAAAAAGCGCATGATTGTATTTTCTATTCTTCTGAAAATGAGATGAATCAGTTTAAGAGAGACTTTTGATCTAAATAAATTGAACTATAACAAGAATAAGAGATATCTGGAAAATATATCAACATGTATCACATTCTGCTTTAATGCATATTCTGAAGGAATAAATAAAATAAACATTAAGGCACAATATGCTGAAATATTTACTGAAAGCGCCTGATACTGCATGGACAGCAGATTCTCCTGCTGAGGCAAACGTTAAAAATTTAAAAATCAAATATTTGGGGGCGGCGGGATTCATTCTTTCTGATCAGCATCGTACAGTTGTGCTTGATCCTTTTATCAGTCGTCCAAACTTAAACCAAACGTTTACTCAGCCTTTATTGAGTGATCCTGAATTAGTCAGACAACATATACCAAATGCAGATGATGTATTGATTGGACATGCTCATTACGATCATATTCTAGATGCGCCAGAAGTGTGTAAACAAACGGGGGCACGGTTAATTGGATCCAAAGCGACTTTAATGTATGGACGTTCAGCAGGCTTGTCTGAATCGCAAATGCTTGAAACAAAGGGAAGAGAAATCATAGATTGTGGTCAATGGCAAGTGGTGGGTTTACCATCCATACATGGTAAGGCACTGTTTGGCCGTGTGCCTTTACCAGGGGATATGACCACTCCACCTCCTTATCCGCCCAGATTTCATCATCTGCGGCATGGACAAGTTTTTAATTGGTGGATTAGCACAGGACAACTTAGTCTCGTGCATATTGATTCAGCCGATTTTATTGAACAAGAGTTGCAGGGGAGACAGGCAGATATCGTGTGCCTGTGTGCGATTGGACGGAAATATCGTCTGAACTATGTCAAAGATGTGGTACGACTACTGAAACCGAAATACATTATTCCATGTCATTGGGATAGCATGGTGACGCCGATTGATGACGTTCCTCAGTTGTTGCCAGGGGTGAATATTCCTGAGTTTATTGAAGAAATAAAAGCCTGTGGTGTAATACCTTTGTTTATGCCGATTTTGGGTGAAATGTATTTTGAACAAAATGCTTCATCTTAAAATATAAAAAAACCGCGCTTTCGCGCGGTCTTTTTTAAAGCGACAAATTATTTTTTGTCATCTTTAACTTCTGTGAACTCAGCATCTACAACGCCATCGTCCGCTTTTTGTTGTTGACCCGCATCACCACCTTGGAATGCATTTGGATCAAAACCTTCTGCGCCGCCAGCACCTTGTGCTTGTTCATAAGCACGTTGAGTGATTGGCATCAAGATGTTTTGTAAAGCTTCAGTTTTCGCTTTGATGTCTTCAACATCATTTTCTTTAGTTGCTGCTTCAAGCTCAGAAACCGCAGTAGCGATTGCAGTTTTTTCATCTTCAGTCACTTTGTCACCTAGATCTTTAACTGCTTTGTTTGAGCTAGATACTAAAGCATCTGCTTCGTTACGAGCTTTCGCTAACTCTTCAAATTTACGGTCTTCTTCAGCATTTGCTTCAGCATCTTTAATCATTGCTTCGATTTCAGCATCAGACAAACCTGAGTTCGCTTTAATCTGGATTGATTGCTCTTTACCAGTGCTCTTATCTTTAGCCGATACTTTTAAGATACCGTCAGCGTTGATGTCGAACGATACTTCAATTTGCGGTACGCCACGTGGAGCAGGTGGGATATCGCCTAATTGGAAGTTACCCAACAATTTGTTTTGTTGAGCCATTTTACGTTCACCTTGGTAAACAGAAATATCTACAGCAGGCTGGTTGTCAGCAGCAGTAGAGAACACTTGTGATTTCTTCGCAGGAATCGTGGTGTTCTTCTCAATGATTGGTGTTAATACACCGCCCATTGTTTCGATACCTAAAGTTAATGGTGTTACGTCTAATAGAAGAACGTCAGTTTTGTCACCAGACAATACAGCACCTTGAATCGCAGCACCGATTGCAACCGCTTCATCAGGGTTCACGTCTTTACGTGGCTCTTTACCAAAGAATTCTTGTACTTTTTGTTGTACAAGTGGCATACGAGACTGACCACCAACTAAAATTACGTCAGAGATGTCTGAAGTCGAAAGACCAGCATCTTTAAGCGCGATTTTGCAAGGCTCGATTGTACGAGCAACTAAATCAGCAACTAAACCTTCAAGTTTTGCACGCGTTACATTGATCACTAAGTGTTTAGGACCAGTTGCATCAGCCGTGATGTATGGAAGGTTGATTTCAGTTGCATTTGATGAAGAAAGCTCGATTTTTGCTTTTTCAGCAGCTTCTTTCAAACGTTGTAACGCAAGTGGATCATTTTTCAAGTTCACACTTTGTTCTTTCTTAAATTCTTCAACCAAGAATTCAATTAACGCGTTATCAAAGTCTTCACCACCAAGGAAAGTATCACCATTTGTTGATAACACTTCGATTTGTTGGTCGCCATCAAGGTCTGCGATTTCAATGATTGATACGTCGAAAGTACCACCACCTAAGTCGTAAACTGCAACTTTACGGTCACCTTCTTTTTTGTCCATACCGAACGCAAGAGCGGCAGCAGTTGGTTCGTTAATGATACGTTTAACATCAAGACCTGCAATTTTACCCGCATCTTTAGTTGCTTGACGTTGAGCATCGTTAAAGTAAGCAGGAACGGTAATCACCGCTTCAGTAACTGTTTCACCTAAATAGTCTTCTGCAGTTTTCTTCATCTTTTTCAAGATTTCAGCAGAGATCTGTTGAGGCGCTAATTTTTTGTCGTTTACTTCAACCCAAGCATCACCATTGTCTGCTTTGATGATTTTGTAAGGTACAAGACCGATGTCTTTTTGTACCGCTTGATCTTCATAACGACGACCGATTAAACGTTTGATTGCGAATAAAGTGTTTTTCGGGTTTGTTACAGCCTGACGTTTAGCACTTTGACCAACTAAAATTTCACCATCTTTATAAGCGATGATTGATGGGGTTGTACGTGCGCCTTCAGCATTTTCGATTACTTTTACTTTATCGCCTTCAAGTACAGCAACACATGAGTTGGTAGTACCTAAGTCAATACCAATAATTTTTGCCATTTGGGATATTCCTCTAAAATTTTGTGAACCCCCTGATTTCCTATTTAATAAATGGAATTTAAAAGGGGATTTGCTTGTTATTCGATATGAGAGTCAATCGGTTTTTTTCAAGCATTTTTATGAAAAAAAATCAAAAAACTCTCGAATTATTGTGTTTTGAGCAAAATTTTAAATGCTCAACGTCAATTTATTGACCAACCATCACCATTGCTGGGCGGAGTAGGCGACCATTTAAGGTATAACCTTTTTGCAATACGGTGCCGATTTGGTTCGCTTGAGCGTTTGGATCGATACCGACTGCTTGATGAAGATCTGCGTTGAAACCATTTTTTGTATCTGCTTCATGCACGCCAAATTTTTCCAGTGTGGTCAGTAATGATTTCAGGGTTAGCTTGATACCTTCAAGCACAGGTGTTTGTTCGTCGCCAGCGGCTTGAATCGCACGTTCAAGATTGTCGACTGAATCCAACAACTCTTTAGCAAATTTCTCAAGAACGGTATCTTTGTGTTTTTCAGATTCACGCTGGATACGTTCAACACTCTTTTGTGCTTCGTACACGGCATTTGCAGTACGGGCTTTTTCAAGTTTCAAGCTTTCTTCGAGTTTGGTGATTTGCGTTTGTAAATCTTCAACGCTAAGCTCGTTTGCTTGCTCTACACCTTCAGCTTGAGTTTGTTCAGTTTGTTGCTCATTTTGAATGTCTTGAGCTTGCTCATTTTGCTCATTAGCCATTGATGATCTCCGTTGAAAAAAGTTCTTAAACATGTACAGTCCTTTTGGCGTGAATGCTCATAGGGTTAAACCCGAACTGCCACATCTTGGTCATTCATAGATAGGGATGAAGTATGGGCAAGGCGACAAAATTCAAGCGTTCAGGTTGATTTAAATCTTTTAATTTTGCTGATTTAAGTAAAAATTGAAGTTTTCGACGACAAAAGCAATAAATTCTTGTGTGATTTTCGGTAAATGTTGCCTTGATGCATAGACTAACCACAAGGTTAGGTCAGGTGCAAAAATCTGTAAATACCTGTTGTAAACGTTGTTGTGCAATATCCTGACGCACCAATAGCGTTGGGAACATGGCAATGCCTTCTGCTTTGAGACACATTTGATACAGCGCAATCACATCATTACTTTTAAACGTATTGATGAAGCATACCATTGCGTAGCAGGATCAAACCAAATGGCAATATTTCCGCGATGAAAAGCCTTTACAGATAGGTTTGTGCAACAAAGCCATTAGAAATATTAAAAAATCAGAAAATACCTCTTTTACCTGTGCTTGAGCTTGGCTATTGGCATGAAAGGCAAGCAGTGATTAGCAAAATGGTTAATGACTTTTTAAGATAAGCCATTTAGGTTACAGCATGATTTTGAATTCTTTATCTTGATCTACGACTTTATAACAGCATATAGTCGATATGAACAAGAACTATGGACAGGGCGAAAAAGGGGAAGAACGTGTCAGCATTACCTCAAAAAATTCAAACGATTTTAGATAAAGGACAAGGTCCTGCTGCACGAGCGCTAGATAAGCTGCCTAAGATTGTACAAGAATCATTGGCGAAAGTTTTAGGCTACCCATATCAATATCCAGATTTGTATGCTTTTACAAAATGCTTAATAGCAGTTCAAATTAAACAAGGGCGTGTTGGTTTTATTGGAGATGATCCGATCGAATCTCGCCGTCAATTTGATACACAAATGTTAGCGATTTTAAATAAATCGACTTCTATAGAATCGGTAGAAGATATACGTCTGCCTTTACAGAGTGGCACTGTTTTCGCAAGGCATTATCATCCTGCACCTAATAAAAAATTACCGATGATCGTGTTCTATCACGGTGGTGGTTTCGTCGTTGGTGGTTTAGATACGCATGATGAAGCCTGTCGACTCATTGCGAAGTACGCAAAAGTACAAGTTCTGAGTATCGATTATCCGCTTGCACCAGAAGCATCTCCGCAGTTACTCATTAAATCTTGTGATGATGCATTAGCATGGGTGTATCAAAATCGTCGTCAGCTAAAAATTTATAAAAATCGTATCGCTGTTGCTGGAGATAGTGCAGGAGGAAATATTAGTACTGTAGTTGCACAGCATGCGGTTGGTAAATCATATGCACCACAAGCTCAGTTGTTGTTTTATCCTGTTGTAGATTTTAAAAGTAAACATCCTTCTTTTTATGCCTATGGTCAGGGTTTGGTGTTAACCAGTAAAGATGTAGATTACGTCACTAAATATTATTCAACACAGCATCAAGTTGCGTTAGATGATCCATTAATCTCACCTACGTATGGAAGTCTTAAAAAACTAGCTCCAGCATTTGTGGTAACAGCAGGGCATGATTTATTACATGATGAAGGTGAGATTTATAGCCATAAACTAAGACAAAGTGGTGTTAAAGTGCATTATGTAGATTATCCAGATCAAACGCATGGATTTATTAATCTCACACCGATTTCGAGTAAAGCTAAACGCAATACAATCGAAATCGCTAAAAACTTCAGAAAGTTTTGGGATAAACACAATTAAATTAATCAGCCTATGTTTCACGTGGAACATAGGTTTTTTTATTAGTAAATAACAAATAGAAATAGCAAAAATAAATTTGTAAAACTAATATTGAGAAGTACAACAAATCACTCGTTAAAATCAGAGAAAAGCAATCATGAAAAAGTTGTTGATGACAACCAGCCTACTATTAATAAGCAGCCATTTATTTGCCAACACAATGGTTGATATGAAAACCAGTATGGGAAATATTGAAATTGAACTTTTTAACGATAAAGCACCTGTATCAGCAAAAAATTTTGAAAGCTATGTAAAAAGTAACTTTTATGCTGGAACTATTTTTCATCGAGTCATCCCAGGATTTATGATTCAAGGCGGGGGGATGGATGCCAATATGATTGAGAAGGCAACTAAAGCACCTATTAGTAATGAAGCAAGCAATGGCTTGAAAAATACGCGCGGTACATTGGCAATGGCTCGTACTAGTGATCCTAACTCTGCTACGAGTCAATTTTTTATTAACGTTGCTGACAACACTTTCCTAAATCGTTCACAAATGGATGCTGGTTATGCTGTATTTGGTAAGGTAACGAAAGGAATGAATATTGTTGATAAAATTGTTAGTGTTCCTACAGGTAACTATGGAATGCATCAAAATGTCCCTAAACAGCCGATTAAAATCATTAGTGTTCAGATAAAGAACAAGAAGTAAAAATTAAAGCAGAAATATTTTTAAATATTTCTGCTTTAATTCAATTTGATCATCAAAATTAGGTGGAATTAAATCCATATTTTTAATTAAGTCATTAAATTACAGTTATTTATGTTTTTTAAATTCACTTTTAAGAAAATTAATAAATTTTAAATTATATAAATCAGTAAATTAGGTAGGTTGAAGTTTTAAAAAAAAACAACCGAATTTTAAATTTTCTAAAAGTGCTTGCGTGTGTTTTGAAATGGTGTAGAATGTACATCCATCGGCGGTGATGCAGATAAAAACTTGTTGAGAAACAAGGATTGGCTAGATTAGTTGGGTTCTTGGATTGATTGGTGGGTTTTAAAAATATCGAAATTACCTGTTGACTTTAGTTTAGATTAGAGTAACATAGCCGACCTAGCTTGATGATGACGAATCATCGAGAAGATCATTAAGAGAATAGAAGAACAACTTGTGTGGATTTTTACTGATTGATCGATCGAAAATATTTCATTGATT
>NZ_JACAXC010000022.1:0-51330 GCF_013391535.1 Acinetobacter sp. SwsAc4 | reverse complement strand
TGTTCCACTTTAGATATTTGTTTAAGATGAGATGTAACTCATTGAAATGTGTCATCATATTCGTCGTCAGAAAACAAGTATTATGCCATTATTTCAATGAGTTGTCTTTTTTTGTCGTGTACAAAGAGTTTTTTGATAAATGGACATTTGGATCGATAAATCACCTTGAACTGAGAGATTAAAAAAACAACAGCTAAAAATTATTCTAAAAAAAACCTTTTCTTTATTCTTGACTTTGTGTATGAAAGCAACAAAAATGCTTGCTTAGTTTTATGTGCGCTTATTTGATCACCCTTCGAATAAATGTCATGGTTTGCAATGGACATTCTTTCTAGCCGAGAGAATGATTTTTTGAAATATGTTTATCCCAACATGTTTTGATTCGAGATGTAATAACAGCTTATACGGCTGATGAGTCAGAAAATTTTTCCTATTGCAGCAAAAACGAGTAGAATACGCACACTTAGAAAAGTGCATAAGTTAATGAATGAAAATACAATTTATGTCTCCCATAAATTGTACTAACACTAGGGTGAATCACGTTGGAACTTTTATCTGGTGGTGAAATGCTCGTTCGTGCGCTTGCGGACGAAGGCGTAGAGCATGTTTTTGGTTATCCAGGCGGCGCAGTTTTACATATTTATGATGCGCTTTTTCAACAAGACAAAATTAATCATTACCTTGTACGTCATGAGCAAGCTGCTGGTCATATGGCAGATGCATACTCGCGCGTAACTGGTAAAACAGGTGTTGTTCTTGTAACTTCTGGTCCAGGTGCAACAAATACTGTTACTCCTATTGCAACTGCCTATATGGACTCAATCCCAATGGTGATTTTGTCAGGGCAAGTTGCAAGTCACCTAATTGGTGAAGATGCATTCCAAGAAACAGATATGGTTGGTATTTCTCGTCCAATCGTAAAGCACAGTTTCCAAGTGCGTCACGCCAGCGAAATTCCTGCCATTATTAAGAAAGCATTTTATATTGCCTCTTCTGGTCGTCCAGGCCCAGTGGTTGTTGATATTCCTAAGGATGCCACCAATCCAGCAGAAAAATTTGCCTACGAATATCCTGAAAAAGTGAAGATGCGTTCATATCAACCGCCTTCACGTGGACATTCAGGTCAAATTCGTAAAGCCATTGATGAACTGATCACTGCTAAACGCCCAATGATTTATACAGGTGGTGGTGTTGTTCAGGGGAATGCTTCGGCATTGTTGACTGAACTTGCACATCTATTGGGTTATCCAGTGACCAATACGTTGATGGGCTTAGGTGCTTTCCCAGGTAATGATCCACAATTTGTGGGTATGTTAGGGATGCATGGTACTTATGAAGCCAATATGGCAATGCATAATGCCGATGTGATTTTGGCGATTGGCGCACGTTTTGATGACCGTGTGACCAACAATCCAGCCAAGTTCTGTCAAAATGCCAAAGTCATTCATATTGATATTGACCCAGCGACCATTTCAAAAACCATCATGGCGCATATTCCAATTGTGGGTGCGGTTGAACCTGTCCTTCAGGAAATGTTGGTACAGTTGAAACAGATGAATGTGTCCAAGCCAAATCCGGAAGCAATTGCTGAATGGTGGTCTCAGATTAATGAGTGGCGTAAAGTTCATGGCTTACGCTATGAAGCGGCTCAAAATGGTGAAATGAAACCACAACAAGTGGTGGAAGCGCTTGATCGTGTGACCAATGGTGAAGCGATCATTACGTCTGACGTAGGTCAGCACCAGATGTTTGGTGCCTTGTACTACAAATACAAACGCCCGCGTCAATGGATTAACTCTGGTGGTCTAGGTACGATGGGTGTTGGTTTACCGTATGCAATGGCAGCGAAGCTTGCATTCCCAGATCAACAAGTCGTGTGTATTACAGGTGAAGCATCAATTCAGATGTGTATCCAAGAATTATCGACATGTAAGCAATATGGCTTAAATGTGAAAATTCTTTGCTTAAATAACCAAGCTTTAGGCATGGTGAAGCAGTGGCAAGACATGAACTATGAAGGGCGTCATTCAAGCTCTTATGTAGATTCTTTACCTGATTTTGCAAAATTGATGGAAGCTTATGGTCACGTAGGTATTCAAATCAATCATGCAGATGAATTGGAGTCTAAACTGGCTGAAGCAATGGCAATTAATGATAAATGTGTATTCATTAATGTCATGGTTGATCGTACAGAGCATGTTTATCCAATGTTGATTGCAGGTCAGTCGATGAAAGATATGTGGTTAGGTAAAGGGGAGCGCACGGCATGAGACACATTATCTCTGTACTTGTAGAAAATGAAGCAGGCGCGCTTTCTCGTTTGGTCGGTTTATTCTCTCAACGTGGTTACAACATTGAGACTTTAAACGTTGCGCCAACTGAAGATGAAACTTTATCTCGTTTGACGCTGACAACTTATGGTGATGATCACAAAATCGAGCAGATCACAAAACAACTGAATAAATTAGTTGAAGTGGTTAAGGTGGTTGATTTGTCAGAAGGTGCGCATATTGAGCGCGAGCTTATGTTAATTAAAGTGAAAGCTTTAGGTGCCGCTCGTGCGGAAATTAAGCGTACAGCTGATATTTTTCGTGCCCAAATCGTTGATGTAACACCAACCACTTATACGATTCAGATCGCAGGTACAACTGAAAAGATTGATGGTTTTATTGATGCACTTGCTGAAAACACCATTCTAGAAGTTGTACGTTCTGGTGTGTCTGGTATCGCACGTGGTGAAAAAGTTTTAAGTATTTAATCGCTTCCCCAATTCTTCATATAGAAATGCAAGAATTGGGAAGTTTCAAAGAATCTATCCTTGTATAACAAGGGAAATGACAAAAATTTTAGCGGAGAAAACAGATGCAAATTTTTTACGATAAAGACTGTGACTTATCAATCATCCAAGGCAAGAAAGTTGCAATTATTGGTTATGGTTCACAAGGTCATGCTCACGCACTTAACTTGAAAGACTCTGGCGTAGACGTAACTGTTGGTTTACGTGCTGGTTCAGCATCTTGGAAAAAAGCTGAAAATTCAGGTCTTAAAGTTTCTGAAGTGCCAGCAGCTGTTGCTCAAGCTGACTTAGTTATGATCTTGACTCCAGATGAGTTCCAAGCTCAACTTTATCGTGATGTAATTGAACCAAACATCAAAGAAGGTGCAACTTTAGCATTTGCTCATGGTTTCTCTGTTCTTTATAACCAAGTTGTTCCACGTAAAGATTTAGACGTAATCATGGTTGCTCCAAAAGCACCTGGTCACACTGTACGTTCAGAATTCCAACGTGGTTCAGGTGTTCCTGATCTTATCGCGATTCACCAAGATGCTTCTGGTAATGCTCGTAACGTTGCACTTTCTTATGCTTCAGGCGTAGGTGGTGGTCGTACAGGTATCATCGAAACTTCTTTCCGTGAAGAAACTGAAACTGATTTATTCGGTGAACAAGCAGTTCTTTGTGGTGGTGCTGTTGAATTGGTTAAAATGGGCTTCGAAACTTTAGTTGAAGCTGGTTATGCACCAGAAATGGCTTACTTCGAATGCTTACATGAGCTTAAATTGATCGTTGATTTGATGTTCGAAGGCGGTATTGCTGACATGAACTATTCAGTATCTAACAATGCTGAATACGGTGAATACGTAACTGGTGTTGAAGTAATCAACGAACAGTCACGTGAAGCAATGCGTAATGCATTGAAACGTATCCAATCTGGTGAATATGCGAAAATGTTCATCCAAGAAGGTGCGTTGAACTACCCATCTATGACTGCTCGTCGTCGTCAAAATGCAGCACATGGTATCGAAGTAACAGGTTCTAAATTACGTGCGATGATGCCTTGGATCCAAGCAAACAAAATCGTAGACAAAGAAAAGAACTAAGGTTGCGTTACGTGCCTTAAAAAATGGGAAAGCAGTGCTTTCCCATTTTTTTCGTGCCTTGGATTCAAGCGAACAAAATCGTTGATAAAGAGAAAAACTAATTTTTTAGTTTAATCTTTGAAGAGCCCTTGTTTATACAAGGGTTTTTTTATTGCATCACTTACAGTGCTGTACCTTGTGATGATAGCCTAATCTTGCCGTTTAGGTTGTTAAGTTAATTCTCACGGCTCGTATGGAAGTAAGCAGAATTTTTAAGATGTTACTGAGAGTATAAAAAATAAATTACCTGATAAGGAGTGTAGTCACTTATTTGCTTTCAATATAAAAAACTTCATATTCTTAGTCTTTTTTAATAACAGAATTATAGCAAACAGCATGATAAAAAGGCATACTATATACATGTTTAGAGTATTTATGAAAGGTAGTGCATCTTTTATAATTGTTGGTTGCTTTTAAAATTGCAGTAAAAAAACAAGAATTTTCATTGGTTTGAAATGAATATGTGTTTTTATTCTATTGATTTATAAAATGAAAAAGACTTGAACTTATACTAGATGATGTTATTGTTAAGGAAAGTTTATGAATACACCATTTGTATCTTTTTTGAGTGTTAATGATCGTTCTGATTTTGAGCAATTCGCTCAATAAATAAAAAAAAGTACTGAATAATCATGGAAGTCCTTTATGGTTCACGTTGATTACGATAGCACATGGGTCATCGTTTCCATTTTGGTTGCAGTAGCGACTTGTTATGCGGCAGTTTCAATGGAAGAACTCGTTTTTAAAGCTGCTTATAAAAAGTTGGAGAAAAGCATTTTAGTAACGAGTGGCTTGACTTTAGGCTTGGCAATATGGGTGATGCATTTTATTGGAATGCTCGCGAGCCGTTTGCCTGAAGGCTATCATTTTGATATTAGTTTGACTGTGCTTTCATATTTGATAGGCGCAACTGCTTCGGTATTTGCTGTTTGGCTAACCACTAGACCTACTTTACCTATGCCACGTCTGATCTTAGGTGCATTATTCTTAGGGCTAGGGATATCTGGAATGCATTACACGGGGATGTTGGCGCTTTCAGTTGAACACCATCAATTGAGATATGATCCATTACTCGTGATTTGTTCAGTACTCATCGCTGTATGTGGTTCTGGTTTGAGCTGTTTATTCATTTTTAAATACACAACCGCGGTTAAATATAAAACTGCACTAAAGGCTGTCGTTGCAATATTGATGGCTTTTAGTATTGTAGGTATGCATTACACGGGTATGGCAGCCACTTATTTTGATACAGGATTTGCGGAAGCACTTGGCTCAGCACATACAGAGCAACCCGTTTTATTGTTTAGTATTATTTTTATTATCAGTTTGGTATTTGTTGCTGGTTTTGCCATCGCAGTTTTAGAAGCCAGACTAGAGGAGCGTAATCAACAATTAGTTAGAATAAATAAAGAATTAGCAACTCACTCACTACATGATTCATTAACAAAGTTGCCGAATCGATTATATTTGACAGATTATGCGGAAGTAATCTTCAGCCATCATCGCTTACGAGAAGAAAAAGCAGCATTTTTATATGTAGATTTAGATCGCTTTAAATCGGTAAATGATGCTTTTGGACACCATATTGGTGATCAACTTTTAATTCAAATGGCCAATCGGTTACATGAAAAATTAAGTTCAAGCCATAAGCTATTTCGTATTGGTGGTGACGAGTTTGTATTGATCTCTGAAAATACTGATGTTAATCAAGCGATGTTGCTGGCAGAAGAAGTTCTGCATTTTATTCAAGAGGCATATCTGATCGCGACAAAAGAAATTAATATTTCTGCAAGTTTGGGAATTGCGATGTATCCTGAGCACGGTACGAATCTTCAGGATTTATTAATTAATGCAGATGTAGCAATGTTGGCATCTAAAGAGCAGGGTAGAAATACCTTTACTGTTTTCCACTCTACAACAGATCAGCAAGATGTTCGTAGCCAATCCAAATTAATTAATGACTTGTATAAAGCTGTAGATGAGCAGCAATTTGTTTTATTTTATCAACCTAAATTTACTGCGAATTATAAAGTTTGTGGTATTGAAGCGCTCATTCGTTGGAAGCATCCAAGCTTAGGTTTGTTGACTCCTCAAATGTTTATTGAGGGAGCAGAAAAAACAGGTTTGATTATTCCGATGGGATATTGGGCATTGGAGCAAGCTTGTCAGCAGATTCACAAATGGGAACGAAGTAATAGTCCTTTTTATCCAATTGCCGTCAACTTATCTGCATTACAATTTGAAAATAAAAAACTTTTTAACGTATTAGAGCAGCTCTTAGAACAATATCAAATTCAGCCCCACAATCTTATTTTAGAAATCACTGAATCAACAGCAATGCATCATATTGATTCAAGTATTCGCACTTTAGAACGCTTGCGTAAGTTGGGTATTCGGATTGCGATTGATGATTTTGGAACTGGCTATTCAAGCTTTTTATATTTAAAAGATCTGCCTGTTGATGAACTTAAAATTGATCGCGGTTTTCTCATAGATTTACAACCAAACTCGAAAGAAGAGGCAATTCTAGAAAGTATCATTCACCTTGCCGCTAGGTTAGGCTTAATCGTCACAGCTGAAGGTGTAGAAACACAGCAACAAGCTGATATTTTAACTAATTTAGGATGTAATCAATTACAAGGTTATTTATTGGGTATGCCTGTAAATGTTGAAAATTTAGTGTTGAATCATCACAACTTTGCTTAGTTTATTTGGACCTAACGATTTCTATATCATCTATTCACGAAAAAGGCTGCTCATATCTTTTCAAGTAAAAGAGATTCACAGCCTTGACTATTTTAGCAATTATAAGCACTTAATTTGAGCGCTGTTGCAACCATGCGCTAACGACAGGCCAAACTGCTTGTGGTGCTTGGCTACCTGAAACCAAACCCATATGACCACCAGAGACAATTTCAAAGGTTTTATCTTGGCTACTGATCAAATCCATTAATGGTCGTACAGCTTCTGCAGTCACAATAATGTCAGTATCCCCACCAATCGCAAGTACTGAACAATCAATATCTTTAAAATCAGCCGTTTGATCTCCGAATTTAACGAGACCTGTCGAAAGTTCATTATCAATCCAGAAGCGTAAAATAATATCGCGCATTACACCACCAGGATATGCAAGCATATTGTCAACAAATGAACTTGATGTTGCGTGATTAATGACAAACTGCCGATCGTTCAAATTTTTTAGTAATTGCCAATAATTTTTAAAATTACCCACGGGATCTGTGAGCTTAAATCCGAGCGTATTTTGCCAACCATGAATATGGAAATAGCGGCTCGGAATTTGACGGATTCGGAAATTAGTATTGGTCCGTACCCATTGTGCTGGTGTGTTTAACTTTTGATAGAGCTTACCAATATAACCTGATTGATGAGTGTTGATTGGTGATGCCAAAATCATTAGATTCTTAATATTTTTATCTTTAAATAATGAGGTATAGCAAAGCGAGATCGCTCCACCGAGACTCCAACCATACAGTGATAGTTGTTGTTGTCCGCTATGTTCACGAATTTTGTTGATAAAGTCGGGCATAAAGATTTTGATATATGTACCGAAATTATATTTAGCTTGTTTAAGGCTTGGTGTGCCCCAGTCAATCATATATACATCAAAACCTTGGCTTTGAAAGTAACGAATGAGACTACGATCAGGAAACAAATCGAACACTAAGGTGTTCGCTGCTAATGGGGGAATAATAACCAGTGGCACACGGTGTTTATTTTCACCCGATTCTACGTCTGACTTGTAAAACCGTAAGCTAATAATTTCACGTTCATAAACGACTTCAAAAGGTGTCTTTCCTGACAATGCCAGTTGATGTCCCCTCAAGAAACGATCTGCCGCATTTGAAAATACTTGTGCAGCTTGCTTACCCGCACGCGTTTTTAAGATGGATTGGGCTGTTTTAGCGTTAACAAAGGTATTTTTTAATTTAGGCAATTGAGTCATCGTCCAAGAACTCTATGGTTACAACTGTGTAGCCGCATATTAGAAGAAAAAAAGCATTTGCTCACTGACTCATCTGCTTAACTTATTTTTGAAAATGATCAATTTAGAATATTGCATGGTCGTAAATTGCTCAAAAATACTTATTTAGGCAGTTGGGGCGTATACGTAAGTGAGCTTATCAACCCTAATATGTGGTATTGCGCATATATGAATATTCATATATAAAGTCACTATCATTAATTCAAAATGTTTTTACTCATTATGTCTACTCAGCAACAAATTACGATTTATCACAACCCTGCATGTGGGACATCTCGAAATACACTCGGATTAATTCGCAATACGGGTATTGAACCTATCGTGATTGAATATTTACTGAATCCTCCTTCAAAATCTGAACTTATTCAATTGATTAGTGATGCTGGTTTGTCTGTAAGGGCTGCGATCCGTACGAATGTTGACCCTTATCGTGAACTTGATTTGGATCGTGAGACTTGGACAGATCATCAATTAATCGAATTTATGCTTGAACATCCTATTTTAATTAATCGTCCTTTTGTTGTGACGAGTCAGGGTACCCGTTTATGCAGACCATCGGAGTTGGTGCTGGATATTTTACCAGTTGCACAACAAGGTGCTTTTTCCAAAGAGGATGGTGAACAGGTGATTGATGAAAATGGTCAGCGTGTTAATTAAATAATAATTTAGTATTTGAGGTTGGAAATGGATCGAGTGAATTTCTTTAAGTGTTTGTCTGATGAAACACGTCTCAGTATTGTCACTTTAGTGGCGGAAAATAAAGAACTATGTGTTTGTGATTTGACTGAAAAATTAAACTTGAGCCAACCAAAAATTTCGAGACATTTAGCCTTATTAAGGTCATCTGGCTTACTACAAGATCGAAGACAAAGTCAGTGGGTGTATTACAGCATTCATCCAGAGTTGCCTGCTTGGTGTCATGAATTACTCAATCTCTTGGTACGTGAACAAACTTCCGCAAGTAACCAATCTCAGTCTCTCCAAATTAAAAGTTATTGTGAGTAATACCGCATGAAATTTATTTTCCTATGTACTGGAAATAGTTGTCGCAGCATTTTGTCCGAAGTACTTTTTAACAGTCGTGCACCTGAAAATTGGAAAGCATATAGCGCAGGCAGTAAGCCTTCTGGACAGGTTCATCCACTGACGATTGAAACGCTTGAAAACTTAGGCCTTTCAACTGATGGTTTGTGGAGTAAAACCATTGATGACTGCGAACAATATCAAGCGGATGTGGTGATTACGGTCTGTGATTCTGCAGCTCAGGAAGCTTGCCCACTGTATTTAGGCGGTGCAATTAAAGCACATTGGGGCTTGGCTGATCCTTCACATTTAGATTTGCCTAAATCAGAAAAATTACAAGCATTCCAAGTGACTGTAGATCATATCAACCGCCGTTTAGATGCTCTATTTGCATTAGATAGCGCAAATATGTCCCGTCCTGAATTGATTGCTGCAATCAATCACATCTCAGATATTGAATGAGAACATCATGGCTCAGCAAAGATTGTCATTTCTAGATCGTAACTTAACCCTATGGATTTTTATTGCCATGGGGTTGGGAATTGCGATCGGTGTTTTCTTACCTCAGGCTTCTGTCGCTTTAGACAAAATGAGTGTGGATTCCGTCAATATCCCAATTGCGATTGGTCTGATTTTGATGATGTATCCTCCCTTAGCAAAGGTTGATTACGCGGCATTGCCTGAAGTATTTAAAGATAAAAAAACCTTAACTTTATCTTTGGTTCAGAACTGGATTATTGCGCCTGTTCTGATGTTCGGATTAGCCATTATTTTTCTACACAGCTATCCAGAATATATGACGGGCTTAATTTTGATTGGCTTAGCACGTTGTATTGCGATGGTTTTGGTCTGGAATGGTTTAGCTTGTGGTGATAATCAATATGTTGCAGCATTAGTGGCATTTAACAGTATCTTTCAAATTCTATTCTTCAGTACCTATGCTTGGTTATTCCTGACTTTCTTGCCACCTTATTTTGGTATTGCAGGACAAGTCATTCATGTAGATTTTTGGACGATTACCCATGCGGTGTTGGTTTACTTGGGTATTCCATTTTTTCTTGGTTTCATGACACGATTGATTTTAGTGAAAGCCAAAGGTCTCGCATGGTATCAAAATGTCTTTTTGCCGAAGATCAGCCCTTTAAGTTTGTTGGCGTTGCTGTTCACCATTGTGGCGATGTTTAGCCTTAAAGGTGCTGATGTCGTGAGCTTGCCTTTCGATGTGATTCGTATAGCGATTCCACTGACGATTTACTTTGTTGTGATGTTCTTCATGAGCTTTTTTATGAGCAAGTGGATGGGGAATGACTATCCGAAAACCACTGCAATTTCCTTTACTGCTGCTGGGAATAACTTTGAATTGGCATTAGCGGTCGCTATTGCAACCTTTGGTTTAGCTTCACCTGTGGCATTTACCACAGTGATTGGTCCATTGGTTGAAGTGCCTGTGCTGATTGCTTTGGTTAGTGTGTCTTTATGGCTTAGAAAAAAGTATTTTAAATTGGTGTAATTGTGATGACTCTTCCAAATATAGATATGAATTTACTTGATCAACCCACTTTAGGAAAAGTGCAGGCGCAAGCCTTGGATCATGCACCACGTATTTTATTGTTGTATGGTTCGAATCGTGAACGTTCTTATAGTCGTTTAGCCGTGATGGAAGCAGGGCGCATCTTGGAGCAGTTTGGTGCTGAAGTAAAAATCTTTCATCCTAAAGGTTTGCCCTTACCTGAAGATGCGGATATGGAACACCCAAAAGTCAAAGAGCTACATGAATTGTTGGCATGGTCAGAGGGCATGGTGTGGTGTTCGCCTGAACGTCATGGTTCGATGAGTTCCATCTTTAAATCGCAAATTGATTGGATTCCACTGGCAGGTGGTGCGATTCGTGCAACCCAAGGTAAGACTTTGGCATTGATGCAAGTTAGTGGTGGCTCGCAGTCTTTTAATAGTGTCAATCAAATGCGTATTTTAGGACGTTGGATGCGCATGATTACCATCCCAAATCAGTCTTCAATTCCAAAAGCATTTTTAGAGTTTGAAGAAGATGGTCGTATGAAAGCATCGTCTTACTATGATCGTATCGTAGATGTGATGGAAGAATTATATAAATTCACACTGTTGACGCGAGGGCAGAGCAAGTATTTAACAGACCGTTATTCTGAACGGAAAGAGTCCGCTGAAGAACTGTCAAAGCGCGTCAATCAACGTAATCTATAGTGTTTATCGCTTTTCCTTAAGATAATAAAAAACAGCCTCGTGACGAGGCTGTTTTTTATTAAAATCCATCGTTAAACCATGGATTTTTTATATTTTAGTACTTGAAGTTCACAGACAATACTGCACTGCGACCTTCCGCTTCAGTGGCATAGTGTGATGTATAAGCTTTAGTGAAATAACGCTTATCAGATAAGTTGTTTAGATTAAGCTGTAAATCAACATTTTTATTTACGTTATAACGCGCCATTGCATCATAGCGAACATAACCTGGAACCCACTTGGTATTCGTGGCATTACCATAGACTTTATCCATTGCGACAGCACCAGCACCCAATGTTAAATCCGGTAAGACTTGGTATGTCGTCCAAAGCGTAGCGCTATTTTTTGCAACGTTTTGTACTTGATTACCATTACTTGGATTTGCTTGGTAAACAGGGGTTGTCGTACTACCTACATTGGTGTAACCACCATCGACAAGTTCGCTGTCTAAATAGGTGTAACCCGCAGAAACAGCCCATTTTTCAGTAATATTTCCGTTTACGCCAAGCTCAATACCATCAACGCGTGTTTCGCCGATATTTTGAGTGGTGCCATCTTCAGCTGTAGCACGAGTATTGGTTTTTTCAGTACGGAAAATTGCTGCTGTAAGGTTTAATTTATCATTAAGAACATCCCACTTAGTTCCTAATTCATATGTTTTAACTTCTTCAGGTTTTAGATTTTGAATCGCAGCAGTAATCCCTTCTGAACCATCACCACCATCGACACCCACAGGGTTTGCTGAAGTTGCATAGCTGACATAGATAGAACCGTTTTCCACTGGTTTAAAGGTTAAGCCAGCTTGGTAGTTAAAGAAATCTTTATTGTTCTCAACCGTAACTTGATCACCAGCTTTAGCTGTGATTTTTGTATTATTTAGACCTGTCACGGCATTATTGCGTGCACCATAAGTCATGGTTTGTTTAGTTTCAAATTTATCCCAACGAACACCTAAGTCCAAAAGCCATTGTGGGCTTAACTCGATATTATCTAGGAAATAAACAGATTGGTTTTTGCTACGAATATTGTAACGATCAGCACCATCAGTACTTATACGACCTGTCCACGGAACATTACTTGGATTCTGCACTGACGTGCACCAACCAGAAGCAATTGCAGTAGCGTTACACGTATTATTTGCGCTTCCTGTTGAATCTAAGCCGTTTAAAATATATTGAGTACGATCAGTTTTTTGATCGCTATACTCAACGCCTGTATTAAAACGGTGTTTAAATGCACCTGTATCAAACTTACCTGTTAAAGCAAGTTGATCTGTAAAGCCGTCCGTATCTGCAACACGAGAGTTCGTACGTCTCCAAACTGAGCCATCTAAAGCACCCGTAGTCTTGTTATAGAAATTACCCTTAGAATCATCTGGATTAGTCCACAGATAATCATTCTTAGATTTTGTGTAAACAGCTGTATTACTCAGCGTTAGGTTATCGGTTAAATCATGCTCTAATTTGAATGTACCAAACTGATTTTCTTGTTTTTGGAAATCACGATCTTTCCAACCATAGTAACTGCCTTGTTGAACATCAATCGGTTTGCCATTGCCATTCAAATGAGTAAAATCTTTTTTAGGATCAGCATTTGAAGAAAATGGATTGTTATATGGAATACCAGAATCTGGAATATCATCGGTTTTAAGGTAGTAATAACTCAAGGTGCCGCGAGTTGCTGTATCTAAACCAAAGGTAATACTTGGTGCAATACCTGCACGTTTATATTCAGCACCATCATGTTGACCCGCTTTTTCGTTTTGATGACCCATGACCACCACACGAGCTGCGACACCATTATTAAAATCTTTGTTTCCGTCTAAAGTGATACGTGCATAATTATCTGTACCCCCTGAGATCGAGCCTTCTAAAGCATCGCCTTTTTTAGCAACTTTAGAAATCATGTTAATGCTACCGCCAGAAGTACCTGCACCACCTAAAGCAGAGGCAGAACCCTTTGTAACTTCAACTTGTTCAACTGCAAACATCTCACGGTTTTGTGATGTTGAGTTACGAATGCCATCTACATACATTGAGCTTTCTGAGTTATAGCCACGAATGAAAGGGCGGTCGCCGTTTGGATTACCACCTTCACCAGCACCTAAAGTAATACCAGGAATCGTACGTAAAGCATCAGAAAGACTTGTAACTTGAGTATCTGCAATAAGCTGCTTTGAAATAACAGAAACAGATTTTGGCGTATCTAAAAGAGGAACGACAAATTTGCTATTTGAGGATTGGTCTACTTTAAGACCTTGTTCTTGTTCTGCTTGGGTATGAATTGTTGGGAGTTGTACTGGCTGATCTTGAGCGATGGCTGGTACTGCAATCACGGAGAGTGAAGATGCGATTGCGGAAGATACTAATTTCTTACGTGATTTGATAAAAGACATAATCGTTCACACAGATATGAGAAAAATTTTGAGAATAATAATGATTCTTAATCATAATTTCAATTTATAACTGAACTATTTGTCGGATAGGGGCTTTGTTGCACAAACATTCAAAGACTAAACTTGTCCCAAGTTATCCAAATTTAAGTGACTACTTGGGTGTGAGGTCGGTCCAACTTAGTAAATTTATTTAATACTGCCACACGTGTATGAATCTCATTGACTTTGTTATCAAAACGCCTGGCACTAAGCCTATCACCCAATAATTTGATGCAGTGCATCTTGGTTTCTACCAAACTTAGGCGATGATAGTTTGACCATTTTTTCCATAGTGTCCTGCCTAAATGTTTAACTGTTCGAAGTGATTCGTTTCGCTCTAGCGAGCTAGTCTTTGTATCTTTCTATGGTTTCGCATTTTTTCTAGCTGGAATCACCGCATGTGCTTGCCGATCTGCAATGACCTGACGGCATTGCTTGGTGTCATAAGCCTGTTTATAGCTCAATTTCAATTCGGTTGTTAACAAATAAAGCTTTGTGTGGATAACTTGGTACTTATCAACAATCAATAAACAAGTTCACTAAATCTGCTACAATTGCGCCAATTTCGAATTCTCACTTTTCAGTTATGGTACATATCGAGTCATGTGTACGTAACTGTGTACATATTGAAGATTTTTCTCATGAGTTTTAAAGACGAATTAGCGGCACAGGTTGCTCAACGACGTACCTTTGCGATCATTTCCCACCCCGATGCGGGTAAAACCACGATGACCGAAAAACTTCTGTTATGGGGTAAAGCTATTCAGGTTGCTGGAATGGTTAAAAGTCGTAAGTCGGATCGTGCAGCGACATCTGACTGGATGGAAATGGAAAAAGAGCGTGGAATCTCGATTACCACGTCTGTGATGCAGTTCCCTTATAAAAACCATACCATTAACTTACTGGACACACCAGGACATGAAGACTTCTCGGAAGATACCTATCGTACTTTGACTGCTGTTGACTCTGCATTAATGGTCATCGATGGTGCTAAGGGTGTCGAAGAACGTACGATTAAATTGATGGAAGTGTGTCGTATGCGTGACACACCAATCATTTCCTTCGTCAACAAAATGGACCGTGAAATTCGCGAGCCTCTAGAATTGCTTGACGAAATTGAAAATGTTTTAAATATTCGCTGTGTCCCAATTACATGGCCTTTAGGTATGGGGCGTGACTTTGCTGGGGTTTATAACCTACTTGAAAACAAGTTATATGTTTATAAAGCAGGTTTTGGCTCGACGATTACGGACATTGAAGTACGTGATGGTTATGATCATGCTGATATTCGTGAAAAAGTGGGTGAGTTAGCTTGGGCTTCTTTTGAGGAGTCGCTTGAGTTAGTTCAAATGGCCAATGAACCACTTGATCGTGAATTATTTTTACAAGGTAAACAAACGCCTGTACTTTTTGGTACTGCCTTAGGAAACTTTGCGGTTGACCATGTACTGGATGCCTTTATCAACTGGGCACCAGAACCGAAAGCACATCCAACACAAGAACGTACAGTAGATGCCAATGAAGAGGGTTTCACTGGTTTTGTTTTTAAAATTCAAGCCAATATGGATCCGAAACATCGTGACCGTATTGCCTTTATGCGTATTTGCTCAGGTAAATATGAAAAAGGTTTGAAAATGAATCATGTGCGTATCGGTAAAGATGTACGTATTAGCGATGCATTAACCTTCCTTGCGGGCGAACGCGAACATTTGGAAGAAGCTTGGCCTGGAGACATTATTGGTTTGCATAACCACGGTACCATCCAGATCGGTGATACATTTACCAGCGGTGAAAAACTTCATTTCACAGGTATCCCTCACTTTGCACCTGAAATGTTCCGCCGAGTTCGTTTACGTGATCCGCTCAAATCTAAGCAATTGCAAAAAGGTTTGAAAGAGTTATCTGAAGAAGGTGCAACACAGGTATTTATGCCTCAAATTAGTAATGATTTGATTGTCGGTGCAGTCGGTGTGTTACAGTTTGATGTGGTCGCTTATCGTTTGAAAGAAGAATATAAAGTTGACTGTATTTATGAGCCTGTCAGTGTGCATACGGTACGTTGGATTCATTGTGATGATGAAAAAATTCTGAATGAGTTCAAGAAAAAAGCGCATGATCAGTTATCGGTAGATGGCGGCGGTCATCTGACTTATCTTGCACCAAGCCGTGTAAACTTGCAGTTAATGCAAGAACGCTGGCCAGATATTCAGTTCCGTAACACACGAGAACACTAAAATGTACAAAAACAGCTTCTAAATTAGAGGCTGTTTTTAATTGAACGATCTAAAAAAGGAGGATGAGATGAATACTTTAAAACCACTTTTTGCTGTCAGTATAATGATTGGAATGATGGCTTTAACGGCATGCGATCATCCTAAAAAAAATGAGACGGATACAGCTCAAAACAAAAATCAAATATCAACGCATACTGAAAAAGCTGAAGTCCTACCATACCTCAATATGCAAGAAGCCAAAGCGGATTATGCCTTACCGTTCTGTGAAAAGAAGAACTGTATTGATGTCGATATTCAAACGATCAAAACCCAAGATGCGTGGCTTAACACATGGATTGCAAAAAATCAGGCCAATGTGATTCAACAACAAATTGAGCAAAACAAGAATTTAACCTTACAGCAAGCCGTGAATGCTTATGTGAAAAAGTCAGATGAATGGCAAGATAAGTATTCTAAAAATAAAGCGTATGAGCTGCGCTTAACGACACGTATTGCTTCACAGCGTAATCAGTATGTGTTGTTGCAAATTGGCGTTGATACACAGCAAGAAGATATTGCGGTTAAAGATAGATTTTACTTTTTCGTTGCTGATCGTAAGTTACAAAAAAATCTAACCGTACTCGATGTGATACAGAAAAATCAGCAAAATGAATTAAATAATATTATTCAAGCACATTATCAACAATGGATTGAAAAACAAAGTACAGAAGTGAAGAAACAAGTTCCTAGAAAACTGTATTGGGGGCAGGCAGATTGGTTCTTCGATGGGGAAGGAATTGGCTTGCATTATCGTGCCAATGAAATAAGTAAAGATGCACCGCAGTTGGATATTTATTTAAGCACTGAACAAAGCAAACAGATGCTACAACCTGAAATTTATCAGCAAATGTTTTAATCTACTTGCTTGAGTTTCGTATAGAAATTGCATGCGCTTATAGCGGTTTTGCTTTAACTTCGATAGCATTTAAAAATCTTGTGTAATAACAATACTGATAGGTTTTAAATGAAAGCATTTTATAAATATAGCATTCTTGCAGGTGCGATTTTGCTTGCTGCTTGCCAGCCGAAATCAGAGCCGAAAGAATCACAGGATAAACCGACAGATCCGCCAGTGGTACAGCAAACTGCTGAGCCAATTCTGCGTGGTGAAACCGTGAAATTGCAGGTAAATTTACCTGAATGTAAAGGCAATACCTGTCCAGATTTTACCGTTGAACGATTACAAAGTAATTTCCCGTTCATTGACCAGTTACTGGATCAACAGGTTCTCGATCAACTGAGTAAAATGCTCGATGTCGTTGATGCTGATGCTTCAGCAGCATCTACAGCAAAAACGACTGAGCAAAAAATAGGTTTAGATGCTCAGGCACAAGCGTATGCTAATGCGTTTGTGAAGATTGATGAAGAGTTAAAAGCGCTCAGTAGTAGTCATCAGATCAGTTTGATGATTAAGCCTAAAATTTTACAATCGAAAGGCAAGCTAGCAACTGTAGTGTTAAATAGCAGCAGTTATTTGGGTGGAGCACATGGTTCAACCTCTCAACGTTACTATAACTTTGATTTAGCGAACCAAAAACAGATTCAATTGCATGACCTATTATTACCGAAGCAAAAAGCAACTCTAGACAAATTGGCGCATGACGCATTTAAAGTGTGGATTGTCGATTCAAAACTCGCCACTGACCCGAAAGAATATGAACAGGCTTGGCCATTCCAAGTCACCGATAATTTCTTATTAGGTGAGCAGGGGTTAATTCTACAGTATGGTGAATATGAGATTGGTCCTTATGTCGTCGGTTTGCCGCGGTTAGTGATTCCATTTAGTGAATTGCAGGGTGTTTTAAAACCTGAATATTTACCAAAAATTGATCAGCCGGCAGCGTCTACGCCTGCTGCAAGTACACCAAGTCAAAGTTAGTGCAACTGTTCGATACCCATACCCATTTTGATGTTGCCGATTTTGATCATGATCGGCAACATTTGGCTGAGCAAGCAAAACGGGTTGGGGTCGATGCTTTGGTGTTAATCGGTTTTGTTGAGTCTAGATTTGATGAGCTGATCCATACCCATCAACAATTAAACGCTTGGGATAAGATGCCGACTTCTTATTTGGCACCTGGCTTGCATCCTTTTTATATTGAACAACATCAGCCAGAACATTTACAGCGACTTGAGCAAGTCTTACAGCAGCATGACTGTGTGGCTGTTGGTGAAATTGGTTTAGATACTTTTTTAAAACAACATAAACAACCCGAACTGCTTGCCAAGCAACAGCACTATTTTAGTGAGCAATTGGCATTGGCAACGCAGTATCAAAAACCAGTGTTATTACATATCCGTAAGGCACATGCAGAAACCCTTGCCATTTTAAAAGCACAAAAATTCAAATTGGGTGGCATTGCTCATGCGTTTAGTGGTGGAGTCGAAGAAGCCAAAGCTTTGGTGAAACTGGGCTTTAAAATTGGGGTGACAGGACAAATCACCAATCCAAATGCCAAAAAGCTGCATCAAGTAGTGCAGGCGATTGGCAGTGAAAATTTGGTGATTGAAACAGATTGTCCAGATATGACGCCGTTGTGTTGCCAAACTTCGACCGAGCATCGCACCCGTAATACCCCAGTGAACCTACCTTATATTCTAGACAGTTTGGCTCAGACCCTTGACCAGCCTGAGTTGCAGCTGGCTGCACAATTATGGCAAAACTCATTGGTTGCTTTGCATTTAAAATTTTAGAAGAATAAGACAATAATCTCGATAAAAATAAGATAACCAAAAGGGAACACACTCTTTTCTAAACAGGCTTACATTAAAGGAAGAACATCATAATAAATAAATTCGCCAATACTGGGAGGGTAACCGAATGGCCAGATATAGCACAATCAATAGCTTTAATTCATTACAAACACTCAGCGTCGGTTCGACATCCTATCAAATCTTTAGCTTGGCGCGAGCAGCTGAAACACTGGGTAATATTGATCAATTACCGAAGTCACTTAAGGTTTTGCTAGAAAATTTACTCCGTTTTGAAGATCAAAAAAGTGTAAAAGTGGAGCATATTCAGGCCTTGGTTGATTGGCAGAAAACCAAAAGTTCTGATCAGGAAATTCAATATCGCCCTGCACGGGTGTTAATGCAGGATTTCACTGGTGTTCCAGCAGTGGTCGATCTGGCTGCGATGCGTGCTGCAATGTCTCAAGCAGGCGGTGATCCTAACCTGATCAATCCTTTGTCACCCGTTGATCTGGTCATTGACCATTCAGTGATGGTCGATCATTTTGCCGATAATAATGCCTTTGCTGTGAACGTTGAAATTGAAATGCAGCGCAATGGTGAGCGTTATCAATTCCTGCGTTGGGGACAATCTGCATTTAATAACTTTAGTGTGGTGCCACCCGGCACCGGGATTTGCCACCAAGTCAATTTAGAATACTTAGCGCAAGCGGTCTGGTTGGGAGAAGATGAGGGTCAGGTTTTTGCTTTTCCAGATACTTTGGTCGGAACAGACTCACATACCACCATGATCAATGGGCTTGGCGTTCTTGGTTGGGGTGTGGGTGGTATTGAAGCCGAAGCAGCCATGCTCGGGCAGCCTGTATCGATGTTGATTCCAGAAGTGATTGGTTTCAAACTCACAGGCAAGTTGAATGAAGGGATTACTGCGACCGATTTGGTGCTCACGATTACCCAGATGCTGCGCCAAAAAGGCGTAGTGGGTAAATTTGTTGAGTTTTATGGCGATGGTTTGGCTGATTTACCATTGGCTGACCGCGCGATTATTGCCAATATGGCACCTGAATATGGAGCAACTTGTGGTTTCTTCCCGATTGATGATGTGACATTGGAGTATTTAGCTCTAACTGGCCGTAAACAGGAACGTATCGATTTAGTCGAAGCCTATAGTAAACAACAAGGATTATGGCGTAATGCAGGCGATGAACCTGTATTTACCGATACCTTGAGTCTGGATATGAGTACCGTACAAGCCAGTCTGGCTGGGCCAAAACGTCCACAAGATCGGGTTTTGTTGGGCGATGTTCCTAAAACGTTTAACGCCTTGATGGAGCTGAATTTAAAACCTGCGAAAGACGCCAAAGAACGTTTAGAGAATGAAGGCGGCGGCGGTACGGCTGTTGAAGCCAAGAAAGCGAATTTAGCGCATGAAGAACCTGCTTGTACTATTGATGGAAAATCGTATCCATTGAAGGATGGTGATGTGGTGATTTCCGCGATTACCTCATGTACCAATACCTCCAATCCAAGTGTGATGTTGGCAGCAGGTTTGCTGGCGAAAAAAGCCATTGAAAAAGGTTTACAACGTAAACCGTGGGTGAAAAGTTCATTGGCACCGGGTTCTAAAGTGGTGACCGATTATTTGGCTGCGGCAGGCTTAACGCCGTACTTGGATGAGTTGGGCTATAACTTGGTGGGTTATGGTTGTACTACCTGTATTGGTAACTCAGGGCCTTTGCCTGAACCGATTGAAGAAGCAATTCAGTGCCATGATCTGAATGTGGCTTCGGTACTTTCAGGTAACCGTAACTTTGAAGGGCGTGTTCATCCTTTAGTGAAAACCAATTGGCTGGCGTCACCACCACTTGTTGTAGCCTATGGTTTGGCGGGGAATATTCGGACTGATTTAACCACTCAGCCGATTGGACAAGATCAAAATGGTCAAGATGTCTATTTGAAAGACATTTGGCCAAGTCAGTTTGAAATTGATCAAGTACTGCAAAAAGTGAATACCGACATGTTCCATAAGGAATATGCAGCAGTATTTGATGGTGATGCAACTTGGCAGGCGATTCAGATTCCACAAAGCCAAACTTATGCGTGGCAAGATAACTCGACTTATATTCGCCATCCGCCATTTTTTGAGGAAATTAATCAGCCTCCGAAAGCCATTTGCAATATTGAACAGGCACGCATCTTGGCGGTATTGGGCGATTCAGTCACCACCGATCATATTTCTCCCGCAGGAAATATCAAGAAAGACAGCCCAGCAGGACGCTATTTACAGCAGCAGGGGATTGAGCCGAAAGACTTCAACTCCTACGGTTCTCGACGCGGTAATCATGAAGTGATGATGCGCGGGACCTTTGCCAATATCCGAATCAAGAATGAAATGCTGGGTGGTGAAGAAGGGGGCAATACCATTTTTATTCCAACGGGTGAAAAGCTGGCGATCTATGATGCATCCATGCTGTACCAGCAACAGAAAACACCGTTGGTGATTATTGCAGGTAAGGAGTATGGAACGGGTTCGTCACGAGACTGGGCTGCAAAAGGGACCAATCTCTTAGGCATTAAAGCGGTCATTGCTGAAAGTTTTGAACGGATTCACCGCTCTAATTTGGTCGGCATGGGCGTATTTCCATTGCAGTTTATAGGTGGACAGACCCGTCAATCCTTGAACCTCACTGGCCGTGAAGTACTGTCGATTCATGGATTATCTGATGATATCCAACCGCATCAAACTTTGGATATTCAGGTACAACGAGAAGATGGCAGTCAAGACCAATTCAAAGTGTTATGCCGTATTGATACCTTGAATGAGGTGGAATATTTTAAAGCAGGTGGTATCTTGCATTATGTATTACGCAATCTGATTGCTGCATAACGAAACACACTCTTAAATCAAAGATGAAAGCTAGTCTTTCATCTTTTTTTGTTTGAATTTCAAGCATTCAGCGTTAAGGTAATCAGGCCAGATTAAATTGGATAAAGGCTTTGAATCAGTTACCACGCTATGTTTATTATCTCTTGGCTGCGCAGGCATTTAATTTAATTGCTGCTGTTCTGTCTGTTACTGTAGCGGCAATTGTGGGGTTGAAATTAGCGCCGACACAGGCTTTGGCTACGGTTCCGTATGGTTTGCAGTTTTTAGCGATGTTACTGACCACCTTTATTTTTTCTTTTCTAATGAAAAAGCTTGGGCGGCATTTGGTTTTCCAGTTTGGTTGCGTCTGCTTGTTCTTGGCAGGTGTTCTCGGTTATTTGGCCCTACAGCAGCAACAATTCTATTTATTGTGCCTCAGTCATTTTTCACTGGGGTTATTTATCTCCACTGCGAATTTTTATCGCTTTGCTGCCTCTGATCGTTTGGCGACAGATTTAATTCCAAAAGCTACTGCGATGGTGATTTCGGGTGGGGTGATTGCAGCAATTATTGCACCGATGTTGGCAATTCAGTTTCAACAGGTAGCAGGCTTACCCGATTTCACTGCGATCTATTTCATTTTCAGTGTCTTAGCCTTGTTGCTCTCTCCGATCTTGTATCTATGGAACAAAAAATTCCAACGCCAACAGATACAGCAGGTGCTGATTGAACCAACTCAACGTCGCAAACTGCCAAGCACTTTGATTATCGCTGCTGTCATCAGCGGTGCTTTTGCTTACTATATTATGAATGTGATGATGATTATGTCCTCCTTACATCTCAAGGAGCATCATTCATTTCATTATGCTTCGATCTCGATTCAGCTACATGTATTGGCGATGTTTATCCCGTCCTTCTTTGTCTCTAAACTGATTCAACGATGGGGAACGCATACTACGATTTATGTTGGTTTTGCTTTGCTGATGCTATCTTCCTTAATTCCAATGTTTGGACAGGTCGGTATCTATATTAATGCTGCCTTGATCGTGTTGGGCGTGGGTTGGAATTTTGCTTATTCAGGCGCATCAACCTTGTTAGCAGGTCTTAACGAACAGCAAAAACATCGTGTCCAAGGAATTAATGAAACAGGAATTGCTTTGTTTGCGACTTTGGGAGCATTTTTACCTGCACCGATTTTGAGTAGCCTCGGATGGATCAATGCAAACCTTTTGGCTTTATGCATGAGCCTAATCGTTTTTATCCTGTTGGTTATTTTAATTCGTCGAGATCAACCATCAAGTAAAGTTTCACTGGGCTAACCTAAAACCAGTTAAACACGGTAAAATACTACTTTGACTGAAAAGATAGATCACGACTGTTATGACCGATGTTCCTGTAAATGACGAATATGACCGCCGTTTTGCTGGTGTCGCCAAAATTTATGGAGAAAATGCATTTTCGCATTATGAACACAGTCATGTCATGGTGATTGGGATTGGTGGTGTTGGCAGTTGGGCGGTTGAGGCACTGGCACGTACAGGGATTGGTGAATTGACTTTGGTCGATATGGATGTGGTCGCAGCATCAAATATTAACCGTCAATTGCCAGCGATGAGCTCGACACTTGGACAGGAAAAGATTGAGATAATGGCCGAACGTTGCCGTCAAATCAATCCACGAATGAAGGTCAATCTGATTGATGACTATCTCACACCTGAGAATGTCAAGGAAATCCTGAACCCTGTCCCAACCATCGTTTTAGACTGTATTGATGATGTTAAGGCCAAGTTGGCTTTGATGCTGCACTGCCGTTTTAACAAAATCCCGTTGATTGTTTCGGGAGGAGCGGGTGGTAAACTTGATCCACTGAAGATTCGTGTGGCAGATTTGTCCAAGACTGAACAAGACCCAATGTTGGCAAAGTTACGTACTCAGCTGCGTTCAAAAGGGATTTGTAAAAAACCAAAAGAGAAATTCGGAATCACTTGCGTGTATTCGATTGATAATCCATTTTCCAGTGCAGATGTATGTCCAAGCGCAGGTTTACGTTGTGGCGGCTATGGTTCTGCGGTGGTGGTGACTTCAAGCTTTGCGATGGTGGCGGTGGCTGAAGTGCTGAAAAAATTAGATGCTAAAAAGCCTAAAACATAATCTTCGTTTAGGCTTTGATTCAGTCTTTTATTAACCAAGACGGTAATAAGTATAAGTGACGTTTTTGTCTTTATAAACGTCATAGCTAGTTTGCTTAAAATCAGAAACCCATTGTGAGCCTGTAAAACCGGCAATATGACCATACACATGTTTTTTGGTGCGATGAATAATATAAATATCACCTGGCATTGGGTTATCAAAAGCAGGCTCAATTTGCTTATAGCCAATCTTTTGTAGCGTTCCACCCCAATCTGAGGCGGCTATAGGATGTTGTGCAATTTTTGCACCCGCTGTTTGTAATGCGATGCGAATTGATTTGGTGCACTGTGCTGAACTATGAAATGAGGAAACACGAGAAAGTTTATCTGAAAACTTCTGTAAGTTAATTTGCTGCGAATTCTTGGATAATGCGTATGGTGGTGTAATATCTGCGGGAGTTTCTCTGAGCATAATGACTGCATTTTGAGTCTGTGCATGCATCATCGAATCTAATGAGGGTGCATCATAAATCATAGTTCAATCTCAACCAATCCTAAAACAACTTTGAAACGGTCGCCAAATTCCGTGGCTCGCAGATATTAAGCGATAAATCTTAAAAAAACTTATTTGCAATGTAATAACGTAACTTTTTGAGGGTGTTGTGAGGAACTTAGCGTAAAAATCACATAAATAATCTTTTTATTATCATGAATTTAGTTGTTAATTAGTTTGAATAAAATGATTTGTAAGATTATATTTCTTTTTTGATTGGAAAATATACGCAAGCACTGATTCAAAGAAACAAAGCTTTGTGATTTTCAAAATAATAAACTATTGTTTATTAAAGTGAAAAATCGAAAAAATAACAAGTGATACGTCCAGCAAAAGCAACAGATATCAAGCAAATAGTAGAGTTAATTCAGCCATATATAAAAGATTTTGCACTGAATGTAGAGGGTGAAGCAAAACTCAGTCAGGATATGATTAAGAAATTACTTGAAATGCAAAGCGTTGAATATTTTGTTTTCGAGGAGGAGTTGTCCATTATTGGTGTGATTGCTTATAAACAACCTTCTCATTTGATTCATTTTTTTGTTAATCAGAATTCACAACAGCAAGGAATCGGTCGTCAGCTTTGGATGTTTTTAGAAGATAAACTTTCTCAGCAACATTCAAAAAGTACTGTGAATTCTAGTTGTTATGCGCAGCCCATTTATGAAAATTTCGGATTTACAGTCACTTCAACAGTGATTGAAAATGGCGGATTACGCTATATTCCGATGTGTAAACGTTATGCGTAGAACATCAAATTAACTTTGATGTTCTCGAACGTAATCTTCAGTACGTTGCATCGCTGTTTGGATATTGATGATTGCATTTTCAATATCAGCAATCGTTTTGGCATTTCCACCACTGAGCGCCTGACGCCATTTACGTGCGCCTGGTAGATTTTGAAATAAACCTAGAATATGGCGAGTGATAACCGAAAGTGGAGCACCTTCAGCAACGCGTTGATGAATATAAGGCATCATGTGCTGCATGATCTCAAAACGATTAGGTGCTTCCAAATTCCAAAGTTCACCCATCTCCGCCAATAAGTACGGATTATGATATGCCTCACGACCAATCATGACGCCATCAACATGCTGTAAATGTTGTTGTGTTTCTTCAAAGGTCTTGATACCGCCATTAATCTCAATCTTTAGATGTGGGCGTTCTTGCTTTAAACGATAGACATCTTCATAGCGTAATGGTGGAACTTCGCGATTCTCTTTCGGCGATAAGCCCTGCAAGATCGCAATACGTGCATGTACAATAAAATGTGTGCAGCCTGTTGATGCCACCGTATCAACAAAATGCAGCATTTCTTCGTAAGATTGCATGTCATCAATCCCGATACGATGCTTTACAGTTACAGGAATCGATACTGCTTTTTGCATACTATGAATACATTCTGCAACTAAATTGGGTTCAGCCATTAAGCAAGCCCCAATTTTATTGTTTTGCACGCGATCACTTGGACAGCCGACATTGAGATTAACTTCGTTATAACCCCAGTCTTCGGCCATTTTGGTGCAGGTAGCAAGTTCTTGTGGATTTGAGCCGCCGAGTTGTAGCACAATCGGATGCTCTTGCTGATTGAAATCGAGATGCCGATTAGCACCACCGTAAATAATCGCGCCTGTAGTGACCATCTCGGTATACAGCACGACATTGGGATTAAATAAGCGAGCAAAGAAACGATAGTCTTTTGTGGTCCAATCCATCATCGGGGCAACACTGATTCGTGGTGTCTGAGTTTTTTCAATATTCATAAAAAATCATGCCTTTATTCAGTGTTAAACAACCTAATAAAATGATTGAGCGGATTAGAAAATAGACTATTTATGACAAATAGTGGGAAATAAACTTAAAGTAAGAATTCATCACTGATGTATGTCCAAAGATTTTTAGGCAAAGCGCAACCGATTGATCTGATCGAACAGATGCTATGACTAAATATTTGGATACATTGAGCGTGAGCATCAAAGAACGAAACTCTTCTAGCTTGGTTAAGAGATTTCCAATTGCGCGCAATACTACCACAAATATTTAATCTATACATTTCGGACGGTATTGATGCTGCACACTCGTTGGGGTTTTCTTTAAATGCTATTTAGCATCGTTCAGGTGTTAACTGATTGGAATGACTTTAATTCTGTTAATTGTGTCTACAGTGGGCGTAGTCTCTATTTTCATCTATTTAATAAGAGTTAATTTTGGTTTAAGTTCGTGTTTTTAGTCTATCTCGCATAAAGCCCTTATGGATTGATAGGCAATGTCTATTGAAGAGATCAATATTCGTATATTTAACTGGATTAATTCTGGTGCTACAGAAAACTCATTTTTTGCGAAAGCCGCTATGTTCTCATCATATAATCTGATAGGAGTTTTTCTGATTTTTCTAACGATTTTATTGCTATTTAAGGATAAAAAATATCAATTTCAGTATCTTAAAACTGTGGTGATGGTCGTTATATCTTCATTTGTTGTGAAGTTATTACACGCATTTTATCATCATCCTAGACCTTTCGATCTTGGATTAGGACACACCTTGATTCACCACAGTTCCAGTTCGTCTATGCCTAGCCAACATACACTCACAGTTGCAATTATCGCATTTTCATTTCTGATGTCTGATTATCGTCAAATTGGTGTTTTCGGATTATTTGTAAGTTTGATTGTAGGATGGTCAAGGATTTACATGGGAGTTCATTTTCCTTTTGATGTATTAGGTTCTTTTGTTATGGCTTTTGTAATTGTATTCAGCGTCAATATTTTGATTAAACGATTTATTTCAAAATCAAAGCAATCAATTACTGTGCAAGCTGTAGATGTATAAATTGATAGTGAAAAACAAGCGATACATGATGATTGCTTCTTTAAATCATGACTGTGTTTAAACCATAAGAAATTTACCATAGCATTTTGTGGATTTAGAAATCATTGCATAATCTATTTTCTGTGAAGAGTATTTGTTTAAATGTTGTTCAGTTTTTTCATTTTTAATATTTTGATTTAATTATATTTCCATATTTTAAAATCTCTTTTTGTCCACTTGGTTACTTATATTCACTATTCTAAAGAGTTCAATTTAATCTCTTTTTAAGTTCAGCTCTTTAACTTACAGCATAACGACTAAATTTGATTCGTAAGCAGAAAGTAAGATAGGTCTAAATTCTAGCGAAATCAGAACATTAAAGAGAGTATAAAAATGAACCAATGTGTGATGAACGCAAAAAATATTATTCGTGGTAAACACCACCCTGAGTTTTTGCAGAATGAAGTTTTAACCGATATTTTTATCCAGACAGCACAACGCCTACCAGAAAAAATAGCTTTAATCGAAGCAGATCAAACGATTAGCTATGGTGAGTTATATCAACAAGCTCAACTTATGGCCAAACATTTAACCCTCAAAGGCGTTAAAGCTGGCGACATCGTTGGATTGTGGTTGCCACGTGGTATTGAATTATTAAAGTCTCAATTAGCAATCTGCTTAAGTGGTGCTGCTTGGCTACCATTTGACATGGATACCCCTGCAGATCGAATCGCAGTTTGTCTTGAAGATGCAGCGGCTGTAGGAATGATTACCACTGATGAGTGGTATGAGCATGTGTTAGAAGTGCCACAAAGCAAATGGACCAATACTGAACTACAAAAAACGCTGCATGAAACTATAGAATTGGCAAAATCGACCCCTGAGCAACCTGCTTATATTATTTATACTTCAGGCTCAACAGGAAAACCCAAAGGTATTGTCATTACTCAGAAGAACATTTGTCATTTTCTGCGCAGTGAAAACAGTATTTTAGGTATCCAAGAACAAGACAAAGTTTATCAAGGCTTCTCAGTTGCATTTGATATGTCTTTCGAGGAAATCTGGTTGTCTTATTTGGTTGGAGCGGCTTTGTGGATTGCACCAAAATCTTTGGTCAGTGATCCAGAACGATTATGTAAAACCTTGCAACAAGAGCAAATTAGCGTTTTGCATGCTGTACCAACCTTGCTCGCTTTGTTCCCTGAAGATGTTGCTAATTTACGCATCATCAATTTAGGAGGGGAAATGTGTCCAGACTCATTGGTTGAGCGTTGGGCATTGCCACACCATCAAATGTTTAATACCTATGGACCGACAGAAACCACAGTCTCTGCGAGTCTTGAGTTATTACAGCAGGGTAAGCCTGTCACGATTGGCAAACCATTACCTAACTACGGTATGTTGGTGATTAATGCTGATCGAGAGCTATTGGCACAAGGGGAAACGGGCGAATTGTGTATCTTTGGGCCAAGCGTGGCACAAGGTTATTTAGGTCGCCCAGATTTAACCGCGGATAAGTTTATTCAGAATCCATGGGCAACGAGTCCTGATGAAGAAAGTTTATATCGGACGGGTGACTTAGCTAAAATCGATGAATTTGGTCAAGTGCATTGTTTAGGACGTGCGGATGATCAAATAAAAATTCGTGGTTTCCGCGTAGAACTTGGCGAAATCGAAGCTGCATTATGTGATCTCGATGGTATTGGCACAGCTGCTGTCATTTTACGTAATGAAGATGGTATTGATCAGTTGATCGCCTTTATAGCCGCAGAAATTGATGCAAAACAATCCATAGAAATTAAACAGCTTCGACATCATCTTGGTCAGCGCTTACCGCCATACATGGTACCTAATCGTTTTGAAATTATTGAAGAAGTACCGCGACTACTTTCTGGGAAAATTGATCGAAAAGTACTAAAAGCGAGACCTTTAACAAGTGTGGTCGATCGGAGTGAATCAGATCAACCTCAAAATGAAGCTGAAGAAATTTTATTTGAAATCTTAAATCGACTGTTTCCGAATATTCCGATTAAATTGGATGCCGATTTCTTTGATGATTTGGGTGGACATTCTTTATTAGCTGCAGTTTTAATTTCAAATTTACGTGAACATCCTGAATATAGTCACCTCACGATTCAAAGTTTATACCAAGCACGAAGAGTGGGAGCAATTGCAGCTTTGATGCTTGAGCAACCAGAGCCATCAATATTTGATAGCCAAATTGGTCAAGACAATCCAAGGAATCAAACCTATAAATGGCTCTGCGGTATTGCACAGGTAGTCACAATTCCAGTGTTAATTTCAATTAACATCATGCAATGGCTCGCTCCATTCTTTACCTATCATTATTTTACTGGTGGCGCACGAGACAGTATTCCTTCTGCAATTTTGCTTTCTTTATTGGTTTATGTCAGTGTCATTGTTGCTAGTTTTGCCCTTTCTATCACGGTTAAACGTGCGCTAATGGTTGGCGTGGGGGCGGGTCGTTATCCGTTATGGGGAATGACTTATTTCCGTTGGTGGTTGGCAGATCGGATTAGTAGTATTTCACCTGTTTATCTCTTATCAGGTTCAACTTTACTGAATTTATATCTCAAAGCGCTTGGAGCGAAAATTGGACATGATGTTTCCATCAGTTCAGTGCATATTCGTATGCCATCTTTATTGACGATTGAGGATGGTGTCAGTCTCGGTTCTCAGGTGAATTTAGAGAATGCTAAAGTTGAACATGGGCATTTGGTCTTAGGTTCAATTCATTTGAAACGTGATAGTTATGTGGGTTCTTATGCGGTATTAGAAGAAAATACAGTGTTAGAAGAAACAGCTCATGTCAATGCTTTGACTGCGATTGAATATGATACGACTGTGCCTGCTGGTGAAATTTGGGATGGTACGCCTGCGAAGAAGATTGGTCATGTGGATCAGTTAGAACAATTGGCAACGCGCCCAAAACTTTCTTTAATGCGTAAAGTTTCAGAATATGTTTACTATGGAGTGAGTGCATTAATTATCGCTTGTATTTTCTTTATTCCAATCTTTCCGAGTTTCTTATTGGTTGATTGGTTAGATGTGAATGTTTTCAATATTGACCCGAATAACCATATTCAAACAGCGCTTTATTATTTCCTATTGGCCATTCCTGCGAGTGCGATGATGATGATCATTACCGCCTTGATTTCTTCAGCTTTACGTAAAATAGTATTACCTCGTTTAGAGGTGGGTACTTATGCGATTCACGGTGCAACGTATTATCGGAAGTGGTTCGCAGCCCAAATTTTAGAAACCAGTTTACAAACGTTACATGGTCTATTTGCAACAATTTATGCACCAACTTGGTTTCGTATGTTAGGCGCAAAGGTTGGTAAAAATACTGAAATATCAACTGCAACAGGCGTTATTCCTGAAATGCTCACCTTGGGTGAAGAAAGTTTTATTGCTGATGCGGTAATGTTGGGTGATGAGGAGATCAAAGGCGGTTGGATGTCATTAAAATCAACAAAAATTGGTCATCGTAGTTTTGTTGGGAACAGTGCTTATATCGCAGATGGTACGGTATTACCTGATAATATTTTAATCGGTGTGCAGTCTAAAACGCCAGATAATCGAGAAATGTATTCAGGACAAACTTGGTTTGGTTCTCCAGCGTTACTTCTCCCAGCACGAGAAGCCGCAGAGAAATATCCTGATCATCTTACTTTCAAACCGAGTCTCAAACGCCGTTTCATGCGTGCTTTTATTGAGGGTCTACGGATTGTATTACCCGCAGCGCTTGCGATTGGTGTGGGGTATATGATTGTGCTAGAAGTGATAGATGTCATTAATAACTATACGATTCCAATGGGATTGTTGGCCTTAACTCTCGCAGGATTATTGTATGGTGTGGGTTGTTTTATCATCGTGGCTTTATTGAAGTGGATTTTAATTGGACGCTACCAACCTCGTTCAGCGCCAATGTGGACCATGTTTGTTTGGTTAAGTGAAGGAATTACAAGTTTATATGAATCAGTCGCGATTCCAAATTTCCTGAATTATTTAAGAGGAACACCCATGCTGCCATTCTTCTTGCGTATTTTGGGGGTTCGAATAGGGAAAGACGTTTATATGGATACTGCGGATATTACAGAGTTCGACTGTGTTGATATTGGAGATCGCGCTGAATTTAATAGTTTTTCAGGTCCACAGACACATTTATTTGAAGATCGTATTATGAAGATCGGTCAAGTAAATGTTGGAAGTGATGTGGTCGTGAATGCGAGAAGTATCATTTTATATAATGCTAATGTCAGTCATCATGCTGTGTTAGGACCATTAACTTTAGTAATGAAAGGTGAGAATATTCCTGCCAAATCAGCATGGATTGGCTCACCAGCAGTACCTTGGAAACATAAATAAGCTCTGTGGCTTAGAATATTCGAATACATGAAATCAATTGAATATTCTAAGCCTTTCATAGGGCTTATAAGCGTTTGGTTAAATGATATTTCATCCAGAAATCTAAACTGATATAACGTCCACCACCGATAAAGATTAAAGCGAGTAACATCACTAAATAGGTCACTGCGAATTCAACACCATTATTTAAAATGACAAATGATCCGCTGGCAGTGAGCCAATCATAGTTACCATAGTTTTGTAAAATCTCATGGGCTTTTTCTAACTTCTCAGCGGAGGCGAGAACTTGAGCGTTTGCAAATGGTGCATTTGGATCTGCAATGGCCTGCCAACCGTTCGGTAAGTGGACTGTTACAATTGCTACCAACATTGTGATGATGAGTGGAATACTGATAAAGCGAGTGAATAAACCTAATCCTAACAATACTGCACCAGCCAACTCTGTTGAGGTTGCTAGAGCTGCCATCAATGTAGGGAATGGTAGACCGAGCCCCCAATCAGGATTACCAAACCATTCAATTATGTCTTGGAAATGCATGAGTTTATTGCTTCCTGCCATCCAAAAAATGGGGACTAAATATAATCTGAGTGCTAGCGCCGCAATTCCATCGAAATGTTTTATACAGTGAGAAATTTTTTGATAATGTTGTGTTAAAGAATAAATAAAGTTTTTCATGAGAATTTCACATTGAGTACTGTTGAATAGTTATTAGTCGGATGAACATGGAACTTCTTACATATTTTTTTCATTTGATCTGTAATAAATCGTCTTTTACTCCGTCTAACTTAATGTACCTCCGTACAAACCGAGCAATTACCTTACAAGGAATACAAAAATGAATAAATTAAACTCAATCACATCAGTCGCTGCATTATTGGCTTTATCAGCTGTAGGCATCACTCACGTATCTGCTGCACCAACCACGACTACAACTGAGTCTCATGCATCGAAAGCTGCTGATGGGAAATGTGGCGAAGCCAAATGTGGTGCAAATAAGGCAAAACAACAACAAAAGTCTGCTGATGCAAAATGTGGGGCAAATAAAAAATCAGCAGAAGGGAAGTGTGGGACAGCTAAGAAAACTGCTGATGCAAAATGTGGCGCTGATAAAAAAGTTGCAGATGGCAAGTGTGGTGCTAAATAGTTTAGATAAGCTGAATGATACCGATACATTTCAAATTGTCGGTATCAGTTCAAAAAGGAAAACAGCATGGATGTATTGAATGGTGTTGGTTTAGGCTTAAGGCGTGATTTTATTGATACGTTTTTGAATGCGGAATCTCATCCAGACTTTATTGAAGTTGCACCAGAAAATTGGATGGGTTTTGGTGGACGACACGCCAAGTTATTGGCTCAATGTACTGAAAAATCACCTTTGGTGTGTCATGGTCTGTCCCTTTCTATTGGGGGACCTCATTCTTTAAATATTGAATTTATTCAACAGCTTAAGGATTTTTTAAAGCAGTATCAAGTTTCCATCTATTCTGAGCATCTCAGTTATACCTCTGATGGGGGGTATTTATATGATCTATTACCGATACCGATGACTGAAGCTGCGGTCAAATATGTCGCTGAGCGTATCTTACGTGTTCAAGACATTTTAGCGCAGCGCCTCGTTATTGAAAATGTATCTACCTATTTAATGCCAAATGCAGAAATGAGTGAGGCTGAGTTTGTTTGTGAAGTACTTGAGCAAGCAGATTGTGAATTATTACTTGATGTTAATAATGTCTATGTGAATAGTATCAATCATGGCAGTGATGCACATGGCTTTATCCAAGCGATGCCTAAAGAACGCATACGTTATATGCATATTGCTGGGCATGAACAAATGAATGAAAGCTTATTTATTGATACGCATGGTGCCGAAATTTGCGATCCTGTATGGCAGCTATTGCAATTTAGTTATCAACATTGTGGCGTTAAACCAACCCTGTTGGAAAGAGATTTTAATATTCCATCATGGCAACAATTACATCAGGAATTGACAACAATTAAAACGATGCAGCAACAGGAGAACGGTTATGGTGCTCAAAGTAAGCACTTTCCAATCCACTCAGCAGCAATTCTGTAATTGGATTCGTGAACCAAATGCTGAACACATTAAAATATGCGATCTTGAGCGAATGCAGATTTATCGAGATTTATTGTTCAACAATATGTGTTCATTTATAAATTTGGTTTATCCCATAGCTCGCTCTATTCTACCTGCGGCTCAATGGCAGTTTTTATTGGAAGAATTTTTTCAAAAAGCTAAATGCCAGTCACCTATCTATAATGATATTTCGTTGCAATTTAGAGAATATTTGACTGAAAACCGACATCCAATTTTAAGCCAATATCCTTGGCTAGAAGAGTTGTTGCAGTTTGAGTGGTTGGAGTTATATCTAGATACGCTTGAAATTGAAGACATTAACATTATTGAAAAGATAAGTTGGCAACTCAGACATAAAGTGTGGGTCTTGGCCTATCAATATCCTATTTATGATTGGACGGTTGATACAACGTTGACAGATATTGAAGTAATGCCAAGTGCAATTATGGTTTGGCGAGACCATCAGGATAAGGTTCGCTTGGAAAGATTGTCCCCCTTATTTGCGATGTTGATTGAGCAAATGAACCTAAAGATATACTCAGAGCTTGAGCTTCATGACTTAATTAAATTAATTGCACCAACTTTTTCTGAGCAAGAGATTACAATACAACTGAATCAGCTGGCAGCAACACTCACGAATCTAGGTTTGTTAAATCATCCTCAGAACAGTAATAGGAAGTGATCATGTCTGAGGCTGAATTGAATAATAATCAAGAGATATTGCATCAGCTTGAAAATCCTGAATTTCTAATGGATTTAAGACAACAGATGCTGAAGTTTACTGTTTTACAACTGTCCTCATTTCAGCAAGCTGAAGATGTGGTTCAAGAAGCATTAGTGAGTGCTTTGCAACATCTAGACTCTTTTTCAGGAAGAGCGGCGTTTAAAACGTGGGTTTTTGCGATTTTAAAAAATAAGATCATTGATCTGATCCGACAAAAGTCTCGATTGGTGACTATGACTGAATTATTTGATGAACAAGATAATGAGTTGAGTATCGACGAATTATTTGATGCCTCGGGGCACTGGTATAAATATCAAGCGCCTAAAGCGTGGCAAAGCCCTGAAGAAATGATGGAACAGCAAGATTTTTGGATTGTTTTTGATGCTTGTTTGAATCATTTGCCTGCTAAATATGCGCAGGTGTTTATGTTGCGAGAAGTAATTGAACTCAGTTCTGATGAAATTTGCGAAAGGTTAGAGATTACTGTCTCAAATTTTAATGTCTTGATGTATAGAAGCCGAACTAGATTACGTGAATGTCTAGAAAATAAATGGTTACTTAAGGAGGATTGCTCATGCTAACTTGCCGACAAGCAACACAGTTGATTTCCGAGAAACAGGATAGACCACTTCAGTTTATAGAGCAGAGCAATCTACAATTACATTTATTTGCTTGTCGTTCTTGTCGCCGTTATGGAAAACAAATCAAAACACTGCGTCAGCTTTCAAAAGCATTTAGCGAATACGAGGGTTAAATGTTATTAAGTATTTGGATTTTAGCTTTAAATCATAAGACTGAAATTTAAAAGATAAAAAATACCAACTATCTGAATAATTGGTATTAGATGCTTTAATTTTAAAATAGAGTGTTAATGTAACGTACTTTGATGAGCAAGCTCAATTTGGTTCAGGATATGATGGCTCATATTCTTCGCCATTTCTTCTTTCGCATAGAAAACTTCACCAATATTTTCATCGCGAATAACAGCAGCCTCTTCCTTGCTTTCAGCACAGATCAAGACCTGAATCTCAGGATTCAATTGCTGTGCAATATCGACAATACGATGAATATCTAAAATATCCATAGGGGAAATAACCAATAAGCGAGCATGCTGAATATGGGCTTGTATGAGTACATAAGGTTCAGTCGCTTCACCGCTTACGGCAGCCATTCCTTGGGCACGCAGTTTTTCAACAATCTCACGATTTTCTTCAGCAATCACGACCTTGATATTCTGTTGCATCAGGTTTTCACTAATGCGGCGTCCTACGCCACCATAGCCAATGATCACCACCTGATCACGTAAATAAGCTTGATCAACTTCATCTGGAAGCATGGCAAGCGGGTCGCCACTGCGTTCTAATAAGCGAGCTAAATGTGAGCGTTCTCGTATCCAGCGTTGAGCGGGTTCAATCGCTGAAAATACAAATGAATTTAAAGTTATTGAAAATAACGCACCAGCAAGAATCAAGTTTTGTGCATCTGGGGTGAGTAGACCAAGTGACAAGCCCAATGTTGCTAAAATGAATGAAAACTCACCAATTTGTGCCAAACTAGCGCCTACAGTGAGAGCTGTATTAATTGGGTAGCGGAAGAATAAAACTAAAGCCATCGCTGCTAAAGTCTTACCAATCATGATAATGGCGATGACCGCCATAATACGCAAAGGCTCTTCAATCAGGATACTTGGGTCGAACAACATCCCGACAGAGACAAAAAATAAAATTGAGAAGATTTCACGTAGTGGCAGGGTTTCTTCTTCTGCACGATGGCTAAAGTCAGACTCTTTCACCACCATACCCGCGAAGAAAGCGCCAAGTGCCATGGAAACGCCAAAAACTGCGTAGGAACCGTAGGCAATTGAAACTGCGGCAGCAACCACTGTGAGCGTAAAGAGCTCACGGGAACCTAAACGGGCAACAAACTGCATGATCATTGGCACAAGGCGTTTACCAATAATCAGCATGAATGCGATGAATCCTGTCACTTTGAGCAGGGTAATGCCAATCGTCAGCCAGATACTTTGTGAGGTGTCTGTACCAGGTAAGGCGTGTCCGCCCAGTAACATGGCGGTTGCAGGTAAAAGAACCAGCGCTAAAACCATGACAAGGTCTTCAACCAACAGCCAGCCTACTGCGATTTTCCCATTGACTGAGTCGAGTAAACCACGATCACTCAGTGCTTTGAGTAGTACTACGGTACTTGCACACGATAAACTTAAACCAAAAATCAGTGCAGAACCGAAACTCCAGCCCCAAAACATAGATACAGCGACACCTAAGAGTGTTGCTACAGCGATTTGTAAAATCGCACCGGGTAGGGCGATACGACGAACGAGTAATAAATCATTGAGGGAAAAATGCATCCCTACGCCAAACATTAAGAACATTACCCCGAGTTCGGCAAGTTGATTGGCGAGATGTATATCTGCCACGATACCTGGGGTGTTAGGGCTTATAATAATACCTGCTACCAAATAACCAATTAGTGGTGGTAGACGTAAACGTGCGGCAATATAGCCAAAAATAAGTGCTATACCGAAACCGACGGCAAGTAATATAATTAAATCAACATCATGAGGCATTGAAACTCCTTAATCATTGCGGTTAAGGTACAAATAATTCAGCATAAAACATGCCAAGAAAACAGCGAATAAATTGTAACAAGTAAAATCGGATTTGTTGATGACAATTTTTTTATTTATCAAAAAAAATTATGAAATAGTGATTCATTTTATTTTAGCCAAAACATTTTTTTAGCAAAAAAAACGACTTCAGTTGAAGTCGTTTTTTTAAGAAAACTAAAATTATTTAATTTTAGCTTCTTTGAAGATTACGTGTTGACGGATTTTTGGATCAAATTTTTTGATTTCCATTTTTTCCGGCATAGTACGTTTGTTCTTAGTAGTGGTATAGAAATAACCTGTACCAGCTGTAGAAACGAGGCGGATTTTATCACGCATTGTTCAGACTCCTTAGATCTTTTGACCTTGAGCACGGAGATCAGCAACAACTTTCTCAATACCCAATTTATCAATAATACGCATACCTTTAGTGGTTAAACGAAGACGTACAAAACGCTTTTCGCTTTCTAACCAAAAACGGTGGTGGTGCAGGTTCGGCTCGAACCGGCGTTTGGTTTTGTTGTTTGCGTGCGATACGTTGTTACCAACGATAGGACGCTTGCCGGTAACTTGGCAAACCTTAGACATGGTGAACTCCATTGCTAGTTTATATAGCACCGTTTCGTGCAACTAGCCATTCAAGTAAACGGATGAAATCATTCAAGGGGCGTTTTATACCAAAAATACGATTAAAAGACAAGCGAATTTGGTAAAAACAGGGCATGATCTCGTGTGATAGATCATGCCTTGATCAGCTTAACGGAATAGTGTTTTCAAAAGCAGTTTATGCGTTGGTTTGTTGTACGGCGGCAGAATGAATTTTAAACTATAAAGTTTAGGGTTAACAGGGTTAGACATCACTGAACGTTCGTTAGAGAAGCTGAAGAAGCCTTCTTTACCATGATATTTGCCCATACCCGATGCACCTATACCACCAAATGGTAGATCATCTTGCGCTACATGAGTGAGGGTTTGGTTAATACCAAAATGTCCAGAATGGGTACGTCCTGCAACATAATCAGCACGAGCCATATCAATATCAAAATAGTAGAATGCGAGTGGACGTGGTCGACTATTGATAAATTGAAGTGCATCTTCAATATGTTCATATTCTAGAATAGGAAGAATTGGACCAAAGATCTCATTCTTCATAATTTCCATTTCTGTGGTTACACCTGTGAGTAACGTTGGTGCAATTTTACGAACTTCAGTTAAAGATTCTTTCTTGCTGTTTAACTCGACGATTGTCGCACCTTGATCACGTGCATCTTCTAAATAGCCTTGAAGACGATTGTATTGTTTGTCATTTACAATTGACGTGTAATCTTTATTGTCACGTAGCGTTGGGTACATCGTATTCACAAAGTCGTTATAGTGCTTGGTGAATTCTGCCGTTTTGCCTTTAGGTAGGAACATGTAATCAGGTGCAACGCAAGTTTGACCTGCATTCCAAAGTTTACCTACCGCAATACGTTGTGCCACATCACGAATATTCATTGCCGAATGTACAAGAGCAGGCGATTTTCCACCTAGCTCTAAAATCACAGGGACTAAGTTCTGTGATGCTGCTGCCATCACGGTTTTACCGACAGACGTTGAACCTGTGAAAATTAATTTATCAAATGCTAAATGACTAAAGGCATCTGAAATCGCGCCACCACCATTGATAACACTCACAAGTTCCTGAGGAAATACTTCTGCAAGTGCATTTTCTAATACAGCACCAAACTGAGAAGATGCACTCGAAATCTTGATCATGGCATGATTGCCTGCAGCGATTGCGCAGATCAATGGGCCAACTGAAAGTAATAATGGATAGTTCCATGGTGCAATAATACCAATCACACCTAATGGTTGATATTGTACCCAGCCTTTTGCAGGTTGGTGTAACATACTGATATGGCGCTTAGAGGGCTTCATCCACTCAGTTAAGTTCTTGCTATAGTATTTGATATGTTCTAAACATGTTAGAACTTCGCCAATTTTGGTTTCCATAATGGCACGATTGCCATAATCTTGACTAATTGCGTTAGCAAATTGATCTTGATATTTTACCAAGATATTTTTAAGTCGAGCTAAGCGTTCAATACGTTCTTTGGCGCTTGGCACAGGATGGCGTTGGTAAGCTGCTTTTTGCTGTTCAAGCAAATCATGTAGCCGTTTCACATCAACATGAGGTGTCATAGCGGTTGTTTTTGTTTGACTGTTCATAGGAGTGGACCAAAGGAAAGCTTATTATTTTTTAATTTTTAGAGTAAATACTCTAAAGTGTCAAGTCGCTTTATAGGTTTGTTTTATAACCTATTGATAATGTTATAGATGGTTAAACTCAATGTCGCACGCTAAACCGAATAAAACAAAAGATAGAATTCTGCATATCAGTTTGCAGTTGTTTAATGAGCGTGGAGAACGTTCGGTCACAACCAATCATATTGCTGCTGAACTCGGAATTAGCCCAGGCAATCTGTACTATCACTTCCGTAATAAACAGGAAATTATTAAAGAATTAGCGCAGCAATATCAGGCTGAAACCTTGGAGATGTTGGCCTTGCCAACGGATCGACCTTTAAATGCCAATGATAAAATTAGTTATTTCCAAGTTTTGAGTAATCAGTTGTGGGCTTATCGCTTTATTCACCGTGATGTCTATCATCTTGTTGAAAATAATGAAGACTTCAGAAAAATATATCCTCGTTTTGCAGGGCAGGTGATGCAGCAAGGGCAAAAAATTTATCGTGCCTTTGTGGATGCCGGTTTGATGAAGATGACTGATTCAGAAATTGAAGCTTTGATTATCAACTTGTGGATTGTACTGACCAACTGGACTAACTTTTTGTATATGTCTGGTCATATCAGTGACAATAACCATTTGGAAGAAAAATGGGTATGGCAAGCTTTACGACAAATGGTATTTTTGGAAGGCCCTTATTTAATGGGCGAAAGTCGTCAAACGTATGAACAATTATTGAAATCTTTGGGGCCGTCAGACTTATTTGCTAGTTTATCTAATTTTAAAAATGACGATGATGAATAAGTAGGTATTTAGTCATAAGCAAAAAAGAGCTAGAATGCTCGGCTTGATTTTTAATTTTGATTCCAATAAGTGATATTAACCACATGAACACGACTACTGCCCATACGGCACGACTACTGATTACTTGCGAAGATAAGCCAGGGATCGTGCAAGCTGTATCGAGCTTTTTGTATCATCAGGGAGCAAACATTACCGCACTTGATCAGTACGCAACAGAAGCTCAAGGCGGACGTTACTTTATGCGTGTTGAGTTTGAGCTGGATCATTTACAGTCCCGTAAAGAAGCCCTGATGCAAACCTTTGCGGCCAATGTTGCAGATCGCTATGAAATGCAATGGAAACTGACTTTCGTGGGTGAATTGAAGAAAGTCGGGATTCTGGTTTCCAAAGTGGACCATGCCTTGCTGGAGCTGTTATGGCGCCATGCACGTGGCTCATTGCCTTGTGAAATCACCCAGGTGGTTTCCAACCATCCAGACTTACGCGAAGCGGTTGAAAACTTTGGCATCCCGTTCCATGTGGTGCCTGTCAACAAGGACAATAAGGTGGAAGCCTACGCCCAGATCAATGAGATGATGCAAGGCAATGACCTATTGGTTCTGGCGCGTTATATGCAAATCCTGAGCGAAGAGTTTGTTTCGCAATGGGAAATGAAGATCATCAACATTCACCATTCATTCCTGCCTGCTTTTGTTGGTGCAAACCCGTACAAACAGGCCTATGAGAAAGGGGTGAAGCTGATTGGTGCAACAGCACATTACGTGACTGCTGATCTCGATCAAGGTCCAATTATTGAACAAGATGTTGAACGTGTTAGCCACGATTACAATGTAGAACAGTTACGTGAGTTAGGCGAAGACGTTGAGCGTAATGTATTGGCTCGCGCTGTAAAATGGCATTTAGAAGATCGTATTATTGTAGATGGTAATAAAACAGTTGTTTTCTAAACCAAATAGATTTTTAAAAAAGCATGCTTTAAAGCATGCTTTTTTTATATCAATAATGCTATGTTGTAACATTTTATTTTAATAAGTGTAAATTGATCAATCAATTAAAAGATGTTCACAAAAAAATAGTTGCAAATGAAAACACTTCTCATTTATTATTGCGCCACTTTAATTGTTCTATCCGATGACTGAAATCGTTTTTCACTTTGTAAAGATTTCACCATCTATTAGGTACTTAGATTCTTATGAGTCAATCTCCTGCGATATTGAATATGCCACACTCGATGAAAAAGAAGATCATCACTGCACTTGTTGCGGTTGTGATTGGACATGCAGGAGTTCTGTGGGCAGTTAGCCACATGAAGCCAATTGAGTTAAAACCAATTGAGAAAAAGCCACTCAAGGTTAAGTTTGTTAAAATTACGGAACCACCTAAACCAGAACCACCTAAGCCGAAAGAAAAGCCCAAACCACCAGAACCTAAAAAAGAAGTGAAACAGGTCAAGGTGGTTGAAAAGGCATTACCACCACCTAAGAAAATAGAAAAAATTCAGCAGGTTAAAAAAGCCGAGGCACCGAAACCTGTGGTTGAAAAAGTTGAGCCAAAGGTTGAGTCGGTTGTGGTGAGCACGACTGTCACAGAAAAAGTGATTGAGAAACCTCAGCCTGTTGTTGAAGTGCCTAAAGCCGCAGCGCCGCCAGCCGATCCATCGCCAAAACGTGTTTCAATTGGTGGTTCAGGCGTGCAGTGGAGCCGTTCACCAAAACTGTCAGTGTCCGCAAAAGATCTGGAAAACCAGCCGCGTTCGGCAATGGTACTCATCGAAGCAGATGAGAAAGGTAAAATTACCAATGCCCGTATTACGCGTAGTAGTGGTTTGCCAGGTCTGGATGAAAAGATTTTACGTGCCGTTAAAAGTGCGAAATTTAAACCCTATATGGAAAATGGTGTTGCGTACCCAATTCGAGCAGAACAACCGTTTGATCTTAGTCCTTAACCAATTTGAGTCCTCGCGACAGATAAAATCAGGAGTTCGTGTATGAACTTTTCAGTTTATTGGCAACATGCAGATGCAGTAAGTAAAACACTGTATTTCATCCTATTAGCAATGTCGATTGCGACATGGACTATTTTCATTCTACGCCTATTGGGAACACGCCAGTTGAAGCAACAGGCCTATGCCCAGCTTGCTCAGGCTCTGGCAACCTTGAAATCTAAACTACAGCCTTTAACCTTTGAACAGCGCAAGGCGGTTGCGGAGCAGGCATTGCTTCGCCAGATCTCTGCCGAAAAGTCACAGGCGGAAAAAGGTGTCTCTGTTCTTGGGACGATTGCCTCACTTGCACCATTTGTGGGTTTGTTTGGTACGGTGTGGGGAATTTTCCATGCACTGGTCGCTGTAGGTACGAGCGGTCAGGCAGGCTTAGCGCAAGTCGCAACACCTGTTGGTGAAGCGTTGATCATGACTGGTTTGGGATTATCTGTAGCGATTCCTGCGGTATTGGCTTACAACATTTGTGTACGTTTCAATCGTGGCTTGGCACATGATTTACAAGATCAAGCGCATAGCCTGTTAATCGATACGATGTTGCAGCAAGAAACAACTATAAAAACAGAAACTAAAGCGACTCAACAAAGCTTAGTTGGAGGTCAGGCTTAATGGGTTTTCAATTGGGTGAAGACCACGATAGTGGCATGAATGAGATGAACCTCATTCCTCTGATCGACATTATGTTGGTATTGATGATTATCTTTTTAGTCACGGCAACGGTTGCGAACCCATCAGTTCCATTAAATCTACCAGAAACGCAGGCTGAAATTCAGCCACCACCACCTAAAGCGATGATGATTAATATTAAAGTCAATGGTGATATTTTTCTGGATGGACAGAATGTGAGTCTACAGGAACTGGAAACTAAACTTCAGGATGCTGCTCAGGCTTCACAAAAACCGACGGTTCAATTGGAAGCGGATGAAGAATCTAAGTATAATATGGTTGCTAAAGTCATGGCACTTGCCAGTAGTGCAGGTTTAAGTGATATTGCATTTGTGAGTGAAAACTAAAATTTGTTTCATAAAAAAAGCAACTCAGTGAGTTGCTTTTTTTATGCTTACTCTGTTTTGAGTAGTTCGAGATATTTTGAACGCAATTTTGACAGTTTTGGTGGGATGCTAAAATTGCAGTAACCTTGTGATGGATTACGGGCATAAAAATTTTGATGGTATTCTTCAGCAGGGTAAAATGTTGGTGCTGGGCTAAGTTCAGTTACGATATTGAGACCATCATTTTCTAAATTTTGAATAATTTTCTCCGCTTGCTGCATTTGTTCATCATTAAAATAATAGACAACAGAACGGTATTGGGTGCCAACATCATTACCTTGACGATTTAAAGTAGTTGGATCATGGGTGGTAAAGAAAACATTTAGGAGTTGAGTATAATTGATTTGCTGTTCATCAAAGTCAATCAGTACAACTTCTGCATGTTGAGTATTACCTTGGCAAACTTGATCATAACTTGGGTTGTGAACGACACCACCAGCATAACCACTCACAACTTTTTCGACGCCTTTTAGTTGTAGAAAAACAGCTTCTACACACCAAAAGCAACCTCCACCGAATAATGCTTGTTGCATAAATTTTCCCAATTTTTAATTCTAAGAATACTAATAAAGTATACGAAGTCAATGAAAAGTAAAAGCCCATCATCAATCAGAGATTTAGCTTTTTAGGTCACAAAATCAAATAACTGATTCAGTATCCCTTATAAATTTCATAAAAATTCACCTAAGCCCGAGCATATTTTTCCTATGTATTCATGATGTGGCATTTCTATCCACGATCTTGCAATAATTTCCGAGGATGATTGTGGATTCGCGATCATCAAGTGAATGCATATATCTTGATTGATTTAAATCAATCAAGATGGATTATAGAAGGAGATTCAGTATTGTTTTGTTAAAAAGCGAAATGGACTAATTTGCTTTTGGTAATCCATGTCGAATGATTTTCGAAAAATATTCACTGGATTGATCTAGTTGTTGTTCATATTTTTCAGCACGTGTATTGATCCATGCCAATTGATACCATTCTTTCATAGTATAATTTTGATTAAGTGCTTGTAGATCAAAAAGATAATTGGGTAAATAGCCTGAAGCCAGTAAACGATAATCTTTAGGTAAAGTTTGTGGGTTGATCGCTTGGATCATGTCAAAAACGAGTGTTGTACAGTTGCTTGTGAGCGTGTTGTACCATTTTGCTTCAGCACGCAACTCATCTGCTTTATGTAGATATTCGATAAATAGCGCTTTACGTTCAGTCTGAGGCATTCTTATTGGAAATAAATAAACTTGTTCATGACGAATATTACTTCGCGTATAAATCAGATCTTTTTCATCAGAAGCCACTAAACTGAGTTCATATTTACGGAAGAAGCCACCAATTGCGGAAAATTCTTCTCCTTTTTCTTTGCGAATCTCGATAGAAAAAACCAAAGGTTTTTGATCTGAGAAATCGAAACTCACTAGCGTATGCGCGATTTGAGGTCCCATCCAGTAGGATGTGATGACATTGACGCCTGTAATTTTATCTAGGTCAATTGTACGCTTTTCCCAGCGAATGTCATAAGTGCCGTCTTTATGCCAATTAAAATTACGCACATTATGCAGCTGTACTAGATTGCCTTGCTTATGGTAAGTAAGCTGCTCAGCGACTTCAGGATTCCAGTCACGATCTTGTCGAGCCTCTAATGAAAAATACCAGACCAGTGAACAGGCGAAGGCAACACAGTAAATTAAAAGATCAGTACGGCGACTAAAAATATGTCCACTGACATAAACACCAAGTAGACTAAGTGCAAACAGTGCCCAAAGAATGATAATGATTCGGCTAAAAATTGTTCCAAAAGGATGTTGAATCCAGAATGCCAGACATAACCAGATACTTGAGAGGATCACAAATAAGGCAAAAAAACTGTGTAATAGCCCAATGCCTAGCGCCAGTAAAAACTCACGTGATCCAATATTATGCATGATGACGCGCGATCCATTTTTTATTTTTGGTAGGTCGCAAACTCGAAAGCAATATTTGATTTTTCATCAATGTGTTGTTCTGAGTTTATTTTGCGAAAATCCTCAGAGATTTTTGGGTAATGTGCATCACCTTGTACATCTAAATCAACATGGGTTAATTCAAGACGATCAGCAATTGCGAGGGTTTGAGTAAAAATCTCTCCACCCCCAATAATAAATAAAGATGCTTTTTCAGCGTGTTGTACGTCTGTAAGTGCATGTGTCAAAGCATCTTCAATGCTATGTGCTACTTTAACGCCCTCAAATTGCCATTCAACATCACGCGTGATGACCCAATTCACACGATTTGGAAGTGCGCGTCCCATTGACTCTAAGGTTTTACGCCCCATCAGGACAACACCGCCTTGGGTAATCGCTTTAAAGTGTTTAAGATCAGCTGAGATATGCCACGGTAAAGCATTGCCCTTGCCAATACAGTTGTTTTTATCCATTGCGACTACGTGGACAACTTCTATACCTTGCCATGCCATTTTATATTCTCTCTGATCGATTTAAACTGCGACGGGTGCTTTAATAGCAGGGTGTGACTCATAGCCAATAATTTCGATATCCTCAAATTTGAAGTCAAAAATATCAGTAATCTCGGGATTGAGTTTTAATTGACACAACGGTAGCGGCTCACGCGTAAGCTGCAATTGTGCTTGCTCAAAGTGATTAGCATATAAATGAGTATCACCGCCTGTCCAAACAAAGTCACCTACACCTAAGCCACAAACTTGAGCAATCATATGTGTAAGAAGGGCATAGCTGGCAATATTAAATGGCACACCTATGAATTTTATGCCCCTGAATTTTTGCACAATATGCTTTCCAATAAGGGTTTTACCATCAAATTATAACTGTGCATTATTTATTTTGCACATTTGGTAAGCCCAAGTATATTCTAGAACGGTTAATTAGAACCAACTACTCATCTAAGTGTAATTAAATAAGTTTTTCCTAGAAAATTAATTATAGATATAGTTAATGCTTTTAGCCATCCTTTAATTCAAAAAATTGAATCTCATAGCCAAGTTGTCACTTAAACTTGAGTAACCAAGAAATGCTCTATCTTGACTTTGTTGCACAAACCTATGTCTAAAGGCTGATTCCACAATATAATTTTCAAATGAAGAAGCCTACACCTAAAATTTATCGTACAACCAATTGGTCTTCATATAACCGAGCACTCATTAATCGTGGAAATATTTCCATTTGGTTTGATCCTGCTACGCAATGGTATGCTCCATCAAAAGGCAAACAAGGACGAAATCAAACCTACTCCGACGTAGCCATCCAATGCTGCTTAATGATTAAATCCTTATTCCGCCTGTCTTTACGTATGGTCACTGGCTTTGTGCAAAGTCTGATTAAACTTTGCGGATGACATTGGACAGCGCCAGATTACACCACGCTTTGTAGAAGACAAAAACATATTGATATTACAATTAGCTACCAAAAAAGTAGCGATGGACTGCATCTACTCGTGGACTCTACAGGCTTGAAATTTCTAGGTGAAGGTGAATGGAAACGCAAGAAACATGGATCTGAATATCGTCGCCAATGGCGTAAGCTCCATATTGCTATAGATGCTGAAACCCTTCAAATACGTGCAGTACAACTTACCACAAATAATGTCAGTGATTCACAAGTACTCGAAGATTTACTTGATCAAATCCCACCTGATGAACGAATTGATTCAGTCTATACAGATGGTGCTTATGACACAAAGCACTGCCGACAAGTCATTTTAGATCGAGATGCACATGCAGTCATTCCACCTAGGAAGAATGCAAAGCCTTGGAAAGATAAGAAATTGAGATCTTTAGAGAGGAATGAATTATTAAAAACAGTCAAACGACTAGGTAGATCTCTTTGGAAAAAATGGTCTGGTTATCATCGTCGAAGTGTAGTGGAAACCAAAATGCATTGCATCAAATTATTAGGCGATAAATTAACAGCAAGGAGTTTTCCTAGTCAAGTCAATGAAATCCATGCACGTATAGCCGTGCTAAATAAATTTACAGAATTAGGCCGACCTCATACCCAAGTTGTCACTTGAATTTTAGCTCAATTAGGGGAGCTCTATTTTTCAAACCTTTGTGCAATAAAGCCCTCTATCTTTAGAATTTTATGTAACAATGCCTCATGTAATTATAACTTCCCGTACATTACTATGTAAAAAATCTATAATTTATGAGTTAGAAAAGTTGTAATATTTTCATCTAAATGCATTAACCAATCATGTAGCTCAATAAAGTCTAATCTTCTCTCACAGTTTTCAACTTTAGCAATATAGGACTGTGGCTTGTTTAAGGACAAGGCTAGTTGTACCTGCGTCATATTTTTATATTCACGCAGTTTAATCAATTCTGTAATAATTTTCCTATACCTAGGATCGTGTATTGAGCTCATAGCTCAAAATGGTGTACTATTTCAATAAATATACCAAAATGGGATATTTTATTTGTAAGTAAGACGCTGAGTTTTTTATGCCTAAAAATCATAAACTTAATTATTGTTTAATCAAGTTTTTATCAAGTCACAATTTTTTAAATAGTGAGTTTAAAACAATATTTGATGGTTTTACGAGTGAGTATCCTGAATTTTGTGGCTATCACGGTTACCAGAGAACCTATAATATAATCAGAAGCTTAGCTAAAATTAATTTGATTACAATTATTCGTCGTAAAAATCAAAGTTATGAATATTCATCAAATTATACAACGTCAGAACTTAACGCATATTTATTGAATAAGGGTATAAAATTTGATTTTCAAATTGAATTTGAGAAAAAGCTCAACATTTTGAAAGTAACGATGGAGAAGACACAGTTAGAAATTCAGTTTTTTGATCAATATATAAAAGAATTTCCACTGTTAAGAGATACTCTTATTGTATTTAAAAAAAATAGTGAACAACAGCTTAAGAAGCTAGAGTCTGAAATCAGTGTTCTTAATAAGATAAGTGCTCATATATAACATGAGTGCTTATTTGAAATCACATCCAAATTCAGTAGGGTCTGTTTGCAAATACTCTGCAAAAAATAGCGAGAAATTAGAATTCAATTGACAAACTAGATTCACTCCACGCTATACCTCGTACAATTCTCAAAGATCAAAAATTGTCTAAGTTGAAATCGATTCTCTCCAATTTCGGTATTTATCTCAAATATAATTTATGGTTGTTTATCGAAGCTATCCTTTATCGGATTAGAACTGGATGTCCTTGACATGATTTACCTTATTTTTTGGTTAGCCGCACTCTATTTTTAAGAAATTTAGTCGATGGATTTTAGGTTGTAAGTATTTGAAATGTTTAGGTTGTTTTGTGGTGGTGAATATTTGAAGTTGATCTTTATTGATGCGAGTTAATTTAACTCATTTGTAGACAAGTTTAATAAGTTCATCTTTGTGCTGACTTATTACATGATTAACGGCATGCATCACAACACACTTTGAGGCTTCATCATCTCCGAATTGCATTGGCACAACTCGACTCATTGAAGGTGAACGAGGTTTACGATTTTCAGTCGTAAAGTATTTAAGACGTTCAACCGTACTGCATCTCACAGAGTTTCTTAACATTCACTACATAACATATAATTTAGATTGGTCAAAAATCATAAAAAGAGTTTTTAATTATCCTGTTTTGTTGCTTAGAGATAAGATTAAATTTTTTTAATCGTTATGGTATTAAATTTGAAAAAGGAAGAACTAGTACTGTTATCGTGCAAACAAGAATATGCAATTAGCGTAACCTCCATTTTTCAGTACTAAAACTTATTACAAATAGAACTAAATTCTAATACACATAATCTCTTTGCAAAAATCACATTTTCGCTCGAACTGAGTCAACAAAATTTAGTACTTTGTTCAAACCACTGATGGTCTGAATCTGCTCAATTGGAACTCCTTTAGTCGCATCATTATAGGAATTCATGAAGTAATGAATCCATTCTGAATCTCTACCACTAAGGACATATACTGCACGATAAATTTCAATGAGCAATATTGCTAGTTCTCCTTGTTTAGTTGCAGGGTCTAGTTCAGGATTGGCTTTTAAATTACTGATAAAGTCACAATTCACCCCAATGATAGATGCAAGCTGTGCCTCTTTCAGGCCGAGCTGATCCGCAGTGTTAGGCAATGATTTTGCTAACACCACCTTAGGCTCTACATTAGATTGGGAAATATCTGTCTTCATAAGCTTCAATAAGATTAACTAAAATTTCCATTTCCTCAGCTTCAGGCGTACCTTCATCTGCCTGAAAGATGCTTTCTAAGCGAATAAAAACATTCGTAAGATCATCATCATTTCTAATTGGTTTAATATCCATAGATATTTCCTCACTCTCATCGTGTCCTCCACTTCCTAATACCCAGAAACAGGAGAGTAGACATCAATCTAGCCACATTATTTTAAAATTCGTATTTTTGTTTTGTATAATAATCTTCATCATAAAGCTATTTTTAATTTTAAACGTTAAATGTCAACAGCCCTTAATTAAATTATTCCTACATCTAAACAAACGGTCTAAAAATTAAACAGTTCTTACAGTAGTTGCTACGACATAAGATGACGTTGTGCTTTTGGTCTTATAGCTTTTCCCCTGCAAATCCACCACAATACTCTCAAAGAAATTTGAGAGTCATCTACGTGATTACAGGCGAAATTAAAAGCAAAATTGACCAGATTTGGAACGCATTTTGGAGTGGTGGTATTTCCAATCCTTTAGAAGTCATGGAGCAAATGACTTATTTGCTGTTTATTCGCCGACTCGATGAAATTCAGATCACCAAAGAAAAGAAAGCTAACCGCTTAAAAACTGCTGTAGAACATCCAATTTTTACGCCTGAACAAGATCATCTTCGTTGGTCGAAGTTTGTGACTTTGGGTGATGCTGCAACTTTATATAACACCGTTGCCAATGAAGTCTTTCCTTTCATTAAAAACTTAGGTGCAGAAGACGAAACCACCTACAGCCATCACATGAAGGATGCTCGTTTTACCATTCCTACACCTGCCCTTTTAACCAAAGTTGTAGATTTGGTTGCTGATGTGCCAATGGATGACAATGATGTGTGCTGAGAAAACAGGAGGTTTTAACTTGGTAAACTATAGACACTCATCAGGAGTTTACCATGAGCAAGAAACAGAAGACTTACACCGCAGAATTTAAAGTTGAAGCAATAAAATTGATTGAAGCCAATCAAGGCAATGTATCGGAAACAGCCAGACAACTTGGCATTTCAATGCAAACTCTTTCAAATTGGAATAATAAAGCAAAGACTGGCACCTTAGCAGGCACTAAACAATATTCACCTGATCTAAATGCCTTACTCGAAGAAAATAAAAAGCTCAAACAACAGCTCAAAACAGCTGAAATGGAACGTGAATTTCTAAAAAAGGCAGCAGCGTACTTTGCGAAAGAAAGTCAGTAAGGTACGCCTATATGAAACAGCAAAGACATTTATTCCCGATTAGCTTTATGGCTAGATTACTTCACGTTTCAGTGTCACGATTTTATGATTGGCTAAAACGAGGCATGAATAAAAGATTGGTTCAGCGAAATCAACAGACAATTTTGGTCAAAATAGCTCATGAGGAAACTAAACAAAGCTATGGCTATATTCGATTAACTAAGCATTTACAAGCGCAAGGTATCAAAATCAGTACGTATGCTGTACGTCAAATAAAAAAGCTCAACCAGCTGTATTGTAAGCGTCATAAGCGTTTCAAAAGAACTACGAAGAGTGATCATAATCGAGCGATCTACGCAAATTTACTAGAGCAACAGTTTTCAATGACTAAGCCCAATCTTGCATGGTCAAGCGATATTACATACATTTGGACTGCTGAAGGTTGGTTATACTTGGCAGCAGTAAAAGACCTGTACACGAAACAAGTGGTTGGCTATAGCTTAAATGAGCGTATGACCGCACAACTTGTTTGCAATGCACTGACTATGGCGATTCGTAATCAAAAACCAACGAAAGGCTTAATTGTTCATTCGGACAGAGGCAGCCAATATTGCAGCCATGAATATCGAAAGATACTGGAAAAATGTGATTTTCAAGGTTCAATGAGCAAACGTGGGGACTGTTACGATAATGCACCGATTGAAAGTTTCTGGGGCATACTCAAGAATGAATTAGTGCATCATTGCAACTATAAAACCAGAGATGAAGCTAAAGCAGATATTACAAAATACATTGTGTTATTTTATAATCAGCGAAGAATTCAAAAGAGTTTGGATTTTAAAACGCCAAATCAAATAGCAGAGAACTTTTATCGGTTAGCTGCCTAGCATATCCCAAGTGAAAGTCTCCTGCTAATTCAGCACATATCAAAAGGAAAGAAGATGAAAATTAAGTTTTTAACAGTTTCATTGATGCTTATTCTGCCATTTTCTGTTTTTGCAGCAAATACTGTAGTAGAAAAAGCGGTCATTGAATCAAATAATACATATAAGGCGAAGTATA
>NZ_JACAXC010000021.1:0-52179 GCF_013391535.1 Acinetobacter sp. SwsAc4 | reverse complement strand
GAAAATGTATATCGTTGGCAGAAGAAATTATTTAGACCAATCATCAAAGACTTCATTGATGACTTTATTCTCGATAAAAATCATCTCCTACCACAGAGAATCTATAAATAATAGTGCGTAAGTCCTATATATTTCAGGCTGTGCAGATGAACAGCATTTGATTGCTATTCAGAAGCAATTGCAGGAGGCCATTGAGCTTGGTACAGATCTGAATTGTTTTCGGTTATACCATTCGGACTACAAAAAAATCACTAATCCATTGTTACTACATTATCGTGTTGAAAACTCTCAATATGGCAACGATGTAGAACAGGGAAAGTTGTACCAATGGAAACATGTTTTTTTTAACCCATATGCGCAGTTCATTTTGCAATATTTAAAAAAGTTGAAAGCTACTCAGAAAGAATTTTGTCTGCAACATTCAGTTGAAGATTGTATTTTAGAAAGCTTGAGTAAGATAGGCAGGAAAAAAAGTCTTGGGGATCTGCAATATCAAATTAAACGCCGTGGATTTCGTGCATTTAATGATGTGCAAATGGTACTCGAATTTAATCCAAACCTCAGCATAGATATATTTTTGAGTAATGTGCTTCAGCAAGAGATTAATACTGTTGCTTTAAGGCCATCCGAATTTAGATTGCTGTGGAATAATGATTACAATCAAGTCACAGAACCAGATAATCGCCCTATTCATTTTGAACAAGAGCAGTTACTTCCTGAAGTTCCGACTGTTCAAAGCAAATTACAAACGATTCCGTATGAGTTGATGTTGTTTGGTCAAAAGAAACGTAAAGGTCAAAAAGTTGAGCGTTTAGATAAAAAGAGGAATAAAGAAGAACGCACGCTACGTTTTTGGCAAGAAACTAGAAGGGTGTTAGAGGAGAAGATAGTTGATGCTAATACGGAGGAAAAGTCTTTAATTGATGCTCAACTACGCTTAATTCACTGGTTAATGCATTTAAAAAAACGAGGGCTTCAATTATCAACTATTGAAAGCTACTTAGGATCGTTTGGCAAAGAATTTATATTTGAGATTTGGCTCAATAAATTAGATTTAAAGCAACAATCCATAGATGACTATGAGGATTTATATCGGCAGCTATTGAAATACAGCAGTGAACGTGATGAAAAAGCAGTTCAACGAGATTCGGTGAAAGGAAAAACCTCTCGTAAGATGCACCAAAGCGCAGAATACCGTTTTGGTCGCCTAAAAGATTTTCATCAATTCTGTATAGAGAATTATGATGCTCCAGGGGTATTGGTGTTACAGAATTCAAGTTTTAAGCATTTACAAATTTGCAATGCACGGCTAGTGAGTCCTTTGCTATTTGGCAAATTATTGGAAAAACTAGAAAATTTAAGTCAAGAGCCAACGGCATCAGAGTGGGTCGATCATCTGAGTTGTTTAAAGCTGATGTATTTACTAAGTTATAGAACTGGACTTCGATTAAATGAAGTTCGTTGTCTTAAAATACAAGATATTATTTGCCCAGAGCTACTTTATAAAGAAAAAGAAAATACAGTTTTTAATAATATCACGCTTCATATCCAAGACAATTCATATCGCCGTCTGAAAACGCGAAGTGCGAATCGTCAAATACCATTGAAAATTGCATTGTCAGAACATGAGTTTTTAGTAGTACAACGTTACATACAACATCGTTATGAGCAATATTTGGTTAATCAGCAGGATGATCAACTTTTTAGTGTGAATCATCGTGTATTAACTGATCAATGTATCAGCAAAATTACAGTAGATTTGTTTAGTCAAATATTAGGTATGCATCATGGCTTTAGTTTTCATACATTACGCCACAGTGCTGCTAACTATCTAGCAATAACTTTGCTCGGTTCAAAAGAAATGATCAAGACCTACACAGATTGTCCTTGGGTAAAAGCAAAAAAGATGAGGGATTTATTGTTTGGTATGAAAGCACGTGCTCAAGAAGAGATTATTCAACATAAATGGCAGGTGCTCGCCTCTTGGATGGGGCATAGCAGTATTGAGCAAACGGCTTCAAATTACCTTCATGTTTTGGATTTATTAGCAGTCGATCGAATTTATAATTCGCCGTGTATCATTTCAAAAAAAGTATTAGAACAGTGTTTTGGTCCAGTGAAGTCAAGTACAGAGTACATAAACTTAAATCGTTATACTCAGCAGCAGAAATGGTTTGATTCTTATCATCAGCAAACACAGCCATTCACAATGGTTGGCCAACAAGAGAAGAAGTTTAGTATCGAGAATAGTACTCTGACACCTTATCAACGTTTGATAAATTTTAGAGATGCCCGTAGCAAAGATCCCCAAGCTCAAGTATGGCTGCAGCGATGTCAATTGATGTGCACTAAATGGATGAGCCCCCAAAAATTTAACTTAAAAGTTGAAAATATTGAGGGAGAGATTATAGATGAAGGTTGGTTTGAGGATCTTCACAATAAAGCCAGGAAATTGTCTCGTTCTAATGAACGCAATACCTTCCTTGATTTGTACGATCAAGAAGAGAATAGGCCTGACATATATCAAAGAAAGAACAAGATTGATGCTCTAAAAATATTATTACACTTTGGTAAGTTACGTAAGAATTTTTTGCATTTTGTATGTCGAGATCAAGACGATGAGCAACGAATTAGAAGTTTTATTGCTGGAATGAAGCCAATATTAGGAGAAGAGCTAAATTTAGGTATACAAAATTATCCAGTTAATATGAATGCACCTGAGCGAAGAGTTCAATTCAGTTTTCAAAGAATAGACTCTAATAAAAATGTGACAGTTCTGGTTTTATTTAATCTAATGTTAAAAATCATGCAGGAAGATGAGCTTTGGATTAAATAGCCTAAGCTAACTAAAAGGTATTGTTTAAAAATTTCTTTGGTCATAAGTAAACGGCTTTTTTGCTCAAGCCTATACCTTAAGTCTACCGTACAACGAATTGGTGCTCTTACAATAAATCCTTGATCAATCGAGGAAACATATCGATAGGGTAAGCTCAACCACAAGATAAACAGGGATCAAATTAAGCTTATTCTGAGGCAGCTTGGGCAAATTTAATCTTCAAATCTTTGGGCAACAAAGCCGAGCGTTACCGAAATCGAGGTAAAAGACTGCGTATGGGATTTCTTTTAATTGTTGGAATTTACAATATAGAATTGAGAAAGAAATGATTTGTGTAAGAGAACTATTGTTATTCGTATAATTTTAAAACAAGATATCAACTATTTAAAATTGTGATTTTAGCATTTTAAGCATGCCATTAATTCGGTTTGATTAAATTGCAAAGGGGATAATAATGCTAGAAGATGAAAATAACCAACAACTTGATCCAAAATATTCATTGCAGGTTGATTGTGCTTCAGCTTTGAATTTTGTTTTACAGCAAAATTCAGTTCCTCTGATTCGACAAATCCTAATCTCTTCAACTGAAACGATTTCTGGTTCTCGAATCGTTATTCGTTCTAATCCTGATTATTTCAAAGAACACACTATCAATATTGCGAACTTGGAAGGCAATCAATTCTTGGCTCTTGATAAGCCAAAATTAGTTTTTGATATCAAACTATTGCAGGAGTTACCTGAGAATCTTAAAGGCAGTATTGAAATCCTTTGGTTGAATGAAAAGGAAGAGATACTGGCAGAGCAGCGGGCAGAGATTGATTTATTAACCATTGATACTTGGGGTGGGGAACGCCAACCCATAGAATTATTGGCGAGTTTTTCACAACCCAATGCTTCAGCACTCAGCCCAATTTTGGTTAAGGCCAGTGAAATTTTAAAAGCAAAAGAACTAGGTTCATTAAGTGGTTATCAAGAGCGAGATAGAGATTCTGTGCTATCTCAACTGAATGCCTTATGGGAGTCTTTATTACAACAAGATATTCATTATATTGTTAACCCAGCAAGCTTTGTTAAATCGGGCCAAAGAATACGTTTGGCAAAGCAGATTTTTGACGAGAAGTTAGCATGTTGTTTAGACACGACAATACTTTTAAGTGCCTTGGCTGAACAAATAGGCTTAGATACTTTACTTATTATTGAAGAAGGACATTCGTATCTTGGGGTTTGGTTAAATGAGACGCCAAATGTTGACTTGATCATTGATGATATTCAAGCATTAAGAAAGCGTTATGATTTGGGTGAAGTTGTTTTTATAGAAACAACGCTGCTCACACAACAAGTAAAGTTTGCATCCGCACTTGAAACAGCAAAACAGTACATTAAAGATGAATCCCGCCAGCATAAGTTCTATCTTGCGATTGATGTTCGCCAGTCCCGGTTGCGTGGCATTAAACCAATTTCCTCATATCAGGATAAGAAAAATCATCTGGATGAAACAGAAATTGAATGGGCGCCTGCATCTATTCCTGTATATGATGTTGAACGTCCTGTAGAAAGTAAAGCCACGCGGGTTGACCGCTGGTTGCGCCGTTTGCTTGATCTAAGTCTCCGTAACAAGCTCTTAAACTTTAAGGACAATCGTTACAGCATACCCTTACAATGTTCTGAGTTAACACTGGGGAAACTTGAAGATGCATTGGCGAACCAAGAGGGTTTCTTATTTAAGGGGATTGATAGCATCTCGCTAAAAGATGTCCAGCGTGACAATGAAAGCCAACATATCAATCAATATGTTGATGATAGCCTGTCCAGAAAACTATTGTTTAGTCCACTTGATACACCCTTACTGGAAAAGCGCCTAATTGAGGTTTACCGTGCCTCACGTACTGCTTTAGAAGAGGGAGGAGCGAATACACTATTTCTTGCTATTGGCTTTCTGGAATGGAAAGAGTCAGAGCGTTCAAAACGCACTTTTAAAGCGCCACTACTACTTATTCCTGTGCAGATCACCCGCGAGACCGCTAAAACAGGTTATCGCCTGTATATGTATGATGATGAGCCTCGCTTTAATTCAACTTTATTACAATTATTAAGACAGGATTTTGAACTAGATATTTCGGGTTTAAACCCTTTGCCGGCAGATGATTCTGGGATAGATGTTAACCAAGTCTTACATATTGTGCGTAAGGCTATTGTGAATATACCAGGATGGGAAGTTAAAGCTGAGGCTGCCATTGGTCAGTTCTCATTTTCAAAATATTTAATGTGGCTTGATTTGTCTACACGAATGGATCAACTTAAAAATCAATCTGTAGTAAATCATCTGATTGAATCACCACGAGAACCATTCATTAAACAGGATGATTTTCCGCAACCCGCTCAACTAGACCAACGATATCAACCTCAACAATTTTTTACACCGTTATCATCTGACTCGTCACAGTTAGCAGCAGTTATGTCCGCCGCATTAGGACGTACTTTTGTACTTTCTGGCCCTCCTGGGACAGGTAAGTCCCAGACCATTACAAATATGATTTCACAGTGTCTAGCAGATGGTAAATCTGTGTTGTTCGTTTCTGAAAAGATGGCAGCTTTAGAGGTTGTCTATCGTCGTTTGACACAGATTGGCTTGAGTGAGTTGTGCTTGCAGTTACATTCTTCCAAAGCGCAGAAAATGCAGGTTTTGGATCAACTGCGGGAAAGAGCACAGAAGAACAATGACCCATATTTTCTAAGTGCTCAGCTAAAGACAACAGAATGGCAAAAGTTGTCGGACAAATTAATCCAGTCTCGTGATGAACTGAATCAGCATGTAAATAATCTCCATACCGTACATGCGATCGGTTGGAGTCTGTATGCCGCAATGAGTGATGAACTTTGTTATCGGGATACACCACATCTACGTTTTCCTGAGATTGAAATTTCAACACTAACATCAGAAAAGCGTGAGTTGCTGAATAAGACGGTGACACAAGCAGTAAGCTTGCGTCAGCTAGTAAATGAAAATGCTAAAGACGTATTGGATGGATTTGCGGAGGGCTTGTCCGAACCTATCTGGAATCTGGCATGGCAGGAGCAATATCAACTATTACAGGACCAACTTGTAGGTCAGATACAACAATTACAAAAGTCTATTTCTGCTTGGCAACAGGTTTTTGGATTCAGTGAAAAGCAGAATCTGAGTCAGGTTAATCAGGATGTTGCGATTTTTAAAGCAATATCTAATCTGGTTCAGCAAACAGACTTAAAACTCTTAAATGCGATTAAAGATATCGATTTAAAAACCATTACCCAGACAAAACACTTAACGCAAGATCTTAAGCAACAGCGTTCTTCATTAGTAGGGAAATACCAATCTCAAATTTATCAAGCAGATTTAAGTCAAATTGGCTTTAAATGGCGTGAAGCAGAATCAAAAATGTTCCCATTTTCATGGTTTGCTAAATTCCAGCTGAGAAACTTAGTCAAAACTTATCAAGACTCAACTCAACGCCCAACAGCTTTGGCAGTTGCCCATGACTTACCAATCTTGCAGCATATCCAAAGCCAACAATTACAATTTACTGAATGTGAAAAACTGTTAGCGAGTAAGCTTGGTTCTTATTGGCAGGGTGAAGATAGCGCATGGCAAAGTTTTGAAGCTATTCACAATCAGTGGCAAGAAATTAAGCAGATAGTTGCGTTGTCAATTACTGATCAAGCAACTTTATTAAAAGCTGTAGAGTTTAGTAAAAATCATACTTTGGATGAGCTGACACAGAATATCGCTCAGGTGGAGAATACGTTTAGGCAATTGCTGAATGATCATGTCCTGAAGAGTGATACTGCGATTACCTCATATTCAGATATTGATTTTAATAAAATTATCGAAAGACAACAGCAGTTGCAGCAACACAGTTCATCTTGGAGACATTGGTTAAATTGGCAGGCTATAAAGAGCCAGTTGATTCAACATGGGTTAAAACCATTGGCATTTGAGCTTTTGAATGCCCCATTGAATGTGGATGATGCCCTAAAACGCCTGAATATTAATTTAGCGAGACACTGGATTACGCATCAATTTAGTCAGCATCCAGAGTTAAACCAATTTAACAGCCAACAACATGAACAGAAAATAATGTCCTTTGCCCAGCAGGATAAAGAACACCAACTTTCTGCAAGTCAGGAAATTATTCACCGTTGGAATAATATTTTTATAGAACAAAACCACTACAAAGGGCAATGGACTGTTCTTAACAAAGAGTTGGGTAAGAAACGCCGTCATATTCCTGTACGAGAGTTGATGCGTCAAATTCCTGATGTTTTAGTTGGCTTGAAACCATGTTTATTAATGAGTCCATTATCAGTTGCCCAATATCTGGACACAGAAGCAAAATTTGATGTAGTAATTTTTGATGAAGCATCACAGATTCCTGTATGGGATGCAATTGGTGCATTAGCGAGAGGTAAACAGTCAATCGTGGTGGGTGACAATAAACAAATGCCACCAACCAGTTTCTTCGGTAAAGGCGATTCTGAAGAAGAGGTTGATGAGGAGGTGACTGAAGATCTGGAGAGTATTTTGGATGAATGTCTTGCTGCTCAGTTACCAGAATTAGCTTTGAATTGGCATTACCGTAGTCGTTATGAAAGTCTCATTCAATTTAGTAATCAGAAATACTACAAAGGTGGTTTATTTACTTTCCCTGCACCTGTTGCTAAGGATACAGCTGTAAAACTACATGTGGTTGAGGGTGTATACGACAAAGGTGATACACGTACCAATAGTAATGAAGCAAAGGCAATTGTTGAATTTATTATTCAGCATTTACAGTCACAGTTAGGGCAAGAGAATCCTTTGACTTTAGGTGTGGTCACTTTCAATATGACTCAGCAGAAGTTGATTGAAGATTTGCTGGATAATGAATTGGCTAATCACCCTGAGTTAGAGACATTGAGTAAGTCAGGCATTGAACCTTTATTTGTTAAGAATTTAGAAAATGTGCAAGGAGATGAACGTGATATTATCGTTTTCTCAATTACTTACGCAGAAGACCGTGATGGTCGATTATCTATGAACTTTGGCGCGCTTAATCGTCAAGGTGGTCAGCGCCGTCTAAATGTAGCAATTACTCGCGCTCGTCAAGGATTACATGTTTTCTCTGCTTTGAGTCCTGAAGAAATTAATTTGGCACGCACTAATAGTGAGGGTGTAAGGGATTTAAAAGACTTCTTAGTTTTTGCTCGTAGTGGTCAGTTGCATTTAAATTATGCTGACCAAAGTAAACAGCAGGCTAAAAAAGAATTCCTACAGTACCTACAAACTAAGTTGCAAGAACAAGGCTGGAGTGTGGACCTTGGTATAGGTCAGGGAGATAGTTGTGTAGATATAGCAATTAAGGATAATTTGAATTCAGGTAGTTATCTTGCAGGTATTATAGTAGATGGTGAAAACTACGCTAAAGCAGCTACAGCAAGAGACCGTGATCAGCTCAGACCAACAGTATTAAATGGGTTAGGCTGGCAGGTATTATCAGTGTGGACAGTTGATTGGTGGCTGGATCCAGAGCAGAACTTAGCTAAATTGGTAAAAGAATTGGATGAGATCAAAATTAATCAACAGGTTGCTTAAATTGTCTGAAACCTTAGGGATGAAAAGCATGCTTTAAATCAACTCATTGACTTGGGTTGCATGGTCCATGCGAGTCGTAAATTCTATGAACTATATGTGACGGGGAAAAGTCAGATCAATGAACAGGCATTTTTAAGGGTCATCAGATTAAGTGCATTTTGATAATGAATAAAGCGCCGTTTGGCGCTTTATTCATCCTAGGGACCGCTCACCACCGAGTCCGAGAAGAGCGAGCAAAAAGGCTTTGCCAACCTGCTGATCGGCCTGTTCGGCGCCGTGCGCAATCCGCTGACTCATGCGCCCAAGGCGAATTAGCCCATGTCCGAACAGGATTCACTGGACATCCTGACGCTGGTATCGCTGATTCACCGCAAGCTGGATGGCACCACGAAATTAGCGGCCGTATCGCCATAAGGGAAAGACAAGAATGGACGAGGCGATCGTAGTCTTCTCTCGGAAAGGGATTTTCCAGACTACGATTGCCGCGCGTGACGTTCGCAGCCGGGAACATGCACGCAAGCTGTGGCCCCTGGTGTCTCCCGGCGCATCACGGCAGATGGTGACATGGGTCAGCCCCTCCTTTGAGAGCGGGAAGTTGCGTCGGAGATCCCACTTCCGCGTGCTTCCTGCCCAACACACCTTTAATCCGAAAGCGCACTTCGACGATGAAGAAGCCAGCCGGTGGCGCGCTGTGCAGGAAAGCCCCGAACACCGACAGGCGAAAGAACTTGTCGCTGCCGAACTCTCCCGACGCTTGAATGCCGGGCTTGCGATGCCGTGGGCGTTCAAAGATACGGATGCGTCGGACTATGCGCTGGAAGGCAACTTGTTGCTGGGTGCCGACCGGGTGGCAACCGAGCATCCTCTGGAGACGCCATTCGGCAGCAAATTCCGGCTCGACGTTGCCGTGCTCGGGCCGCCGGTTCAGGTCGAGCCGATGGTGCTTGGCGGCGTTGAAATCGAACTCAGCCACGCCTTCGACGGCCGCAAGGCGCTGATCGGGAAGTCGCTCGGATTTCCGTTGATCTCCATCGACATCACGGAGATGATGCTGGACGAACTCACGCCTGAGTGGGCACAGCGGGTACTGACCACAACCACGCGGAGCCACGAGCAAGGACGCCGGCAGACCTACATCTATCTCCACGACCTGCTGTACCACCTCTACGCGCAATTGCCAACGATGAGACGCTGAACAAGCTGGTGCGCTGGATGAACCTGCTCGCGGAGAAGCTAGAGTACCCGAAGGGTACGGTCGCCGTTGCCTTGGTCAATGGAAAGAACTAACAGTCGCGCAAGATGCTGGAACGCGCGGGACAAGTCGTTGGCCCCGACTGGAGTGAATTCAATGACCAGCGCTGCTTAGGGCTGACCTTGCCGCGCCCCAAAGGCCCAGCCGATCTCCAAGCCCATCGCTTCCACATGACGATGGCGCGCATCCTGCTGTCGCACACTGATGCGCACGTTAGCTACAAATACTGCAACTGCGTGGACAACAACCACCCCGAAGAAGACGTGTGGGTGGCGCATCGCTGGATTGCCGACCTGAAAACCCATACCCGGCACCGCGTATTGCCGGAGTCACCTTGCGGGCAAACACTACAACGGAGCCAGGCGCCTGTTTGCTTGTTGGACAGTTCTCAGTCCGTCGTCGGTTTTGGTGCTCTTTTCCGCGGAGCCGAAGAAGGCAAAGACGGCAAGCACTCGAATAGGCGTTCTGCATAGACGAACCCCATCCGCCTGACTGCGCTCTGATCGAAATACAGTAGCCAAGCGGCCAGTAACGCCAGCGAAATGAGCAGCGTTAGGCCAGCAGCCAGCCCCGGATCAGCAAAATGCACAGGGTCAAAATGTGGAGGCGCAACCTGCAAGATTTTTGCAATCAGCAATCCATAAAGGATACCCAAGAGGCACGACAAAATGCCAACAGGTTTCATCGCTAACATATTGCGATGGAATCCGTATGCAATATTCTCTTTGAGTAGGAGCTGCTTGTTGGAACGGGTGAGTTCACGAAGTCGCTTGGTTGCCCCAATGTAGGTATCGTCCGCCTTGTCCTGATCTGCTGATTCCTCCTCTGCGTTCGGCATGGCAATACCCAGCTTAGCTGTAATCGCGGTGTGATATCGCTGCTTGCTGACGCTATCCAGAAATTTGTCGCGATGGCGCAGGGCTATGGTTGTTGGCATTCCGCCCCATTTTTTCACTAGGGATTCTTCCAACTTTTTTCCCCGCCCACGGGCTACGCTTGCGAGTGCATAAATGGCACCGCAGCCACCCAGCAGTCCAATCACGCCTGTAAGTACCGGGTGCTTTGCGCCGTAGACACACAACAAGGGAACGAGCAGCGGCAAAGCTACAAGAAGTCCTGGAATTACGCGCGCCTTGCGCTCGTAGGGGTCTTTGACCAGTTCAAAAATATTCGTCATAGGTGCTTAGCTTTGGGCCGACAAGGCATCAATATAGGGTTGAATTTCATCGCGGTTTTTCAAAGTGATCTGCTGCGCGAGGGGGTCGGGTGCTTCCTTGGTATGCAAGCCCAAACGCCTCAGTGTGTAGTACAGAAACGCTTGGCGGCATGGAAGTTTGACCTGTCCACCCTCCATTCCATAGTCCAACTCCAGGACTCGTTTCTTGGCAGCGGGTAAATCGGGATGCGGTGCAAGCACCAGCGTCAATACAGTTTGCCAATGCGAATCCTGGCTGGCGTCCACTTGGCTCGCCTCGAAGCCATCGATGCGCAGGATTCGGGCGAGGACGAAATCGCTGAAGCGCTGGCGCTTATGGCAAAACGCGCGCATGTGCCAGCGAAAACCGTCGTTGCCCAGAGCGTGCGGCGACAGCAGACGAACCGATTCGTCCAAGGACGTCATGGACTGGTAGCTCACCCAAATGGCTTCCTGCTGCCGAATTGCCCGGACCACTGCTTCGACGGTTTGTTCATTGATGGTGCGCCAAGGGGACGGTGCCCAATCTGCCTCAGGCGCTGAGCCAATAAAGCTGGACGCTGGTTCGATGACGCCCATCTTGGTGGCCAGCAGCTCCGCTAGATAGTGTTGCACCGAACTTCGCTGGTAAAGCGGGTGAAAACTCGGTGCTGCCGTGTAAGTCTTGGAACTGCGGTCATAAATCAGGTTGTTCGGCGCTAACTCCGTGTACTTGGCAATGTCCAGTGAGGCCTGGGGAATCGATATGCCGAAGTGCTCGGTGAGATCCATTCGATTGATGCGCCGCTCCCAGCGCAAACGGAAATCGATGAATTGAAGTCTGCTCTCTAACCCCCAGCTTAGCCCTTTGGGCTCAGCGGGATCGGCGGCAGTTACAGGAGGCTCTTGCATTATTTGCGCCTAATAAGTAGACGGATATAAAAAATAGTCGTACATTAACTATACGCGATCATCCTTCGGTCGTCTACCCGGAGACCTCAATGCCCACAACCATCACCTTTTTCCCCGTCGACAACGGGGACATGACACTCATCAAGTTCGGCGATCTTGACGCGACGACCCTGCTGATCGACGTAAACATCAGACAAGATGCCGATGATCCTGGGAAGGACGTGCGCGATGTCGCCAAGGATCTGCGCGAACGACTGAAAAAAGACGAGAACGGCAGGCCATATGTCGATGCCTTTTTGTTGAGCCACCCGGACCAGGATCATTGCCGTGGGCTGACGCGGCATTTCTACCTGGGACCGCTGGACAAGTACCCGGATGACAAGAAGGACGACAAGGACAAGAAAATCGTGATCCGGGAGATGTGGTCGTCTCCCATCGTGTTTCGACGCGCAAGCAAGACGCACACTTTGAGCGACGACGCCAAGGTATTCAACACGGAGGCGCGTCGGCGGATACAACTGAACCGCGACAAGAACTTCGCCGTCGGAAACGGCGACCGCATCCAGATCATGGGCGAGGACATCGATGGAAAAACCGATGATCTCACCTCGATTGTGCGGAAGGTGGACACGCGCTTCTCGACGATCAACGGCAAGAGTTCCGCATTCTTCTCTGCGTTTCTTTTGGCCCCCCTGGATGCCCAGGACGACGAAGAAGAGGAAGAGTGCCTGGTCAAGAACCAGTCCAGCGTGATCCTGAACATCACGTTAGCCGCTGATGCTCAGACGCCGGATGGCGCAAAGTTCCTTACTGGTGGCGATGCTGAGGTGTTCATCTGGAACCGCCAGTGGCAGCGCCACGAGACCGAAGCCGATGTACTTGAGTACGACATCATGCAGGCACCGCATCACTGTTCTTGGCATTCGCTGTCCTATGACAGTTGGTCCGACTACGGCGAGAAGGCCAAACTCGATGCCGATGCCCGCAAGGCGCTTTCGCAGACCCGTGACGGCGCCGTCATCGTCGCCAGTTGCAAGCCGATTGCAGACGACGACAGTGATCCACCCTGCATCCGCGCAAAGCGTGAGTACGTGGCGATCGTAGACGAAGCAAAGGGCGAGTTCTATTGCACGGGCGAGTACCCGAGCGAGAAATCCTTGGAGCCCCTCGTTTTCACCGTCACCGCTCAGGGAGTGCAGCCGCCCTCGAAGAAGGAGTCCGGATCGAAGGCCGCTGCCGTGATCACCTCCGCGCGCACTCCGATGCCGCACGGGGCATCATGACGGGCGCCATCGCTGACGCACTACATCAACTTCAGCGGCATCGGGGCCTGATTCGCGTTGGCGAGCCCAAGGCAAGCGGTGCATCGACGCAAATAGAAGTCGATGTTGCCGTCCAACTGCCAAACAGGTCACGGCGTAACGGCGTCTCCGAAACCGGAGTGCGCGCTGTCGAGACATGCGTGCTGGTATTCGGCAGTGATTGGCCCCTGTCCGCGCCCAAGCCTTTCTTGCGTGCGGACTTTCCGCTCAATTTGCCGCACATCAACCCCCATCGCGAAGGTGAGCTGGTCTCGCCTTGCCTGTTCGAGGGGTCCTTGGACGAACTGCTGCATCGGTTTGGTCTAGACGCCATTGTCGATCAGTTGGTCGATTGGCTGCACAAGGCTGCGGCCGGAACATTGCTGGACTTGGAACAGGGGTGGGAGCCGACGCGCCGAGACAGTTGTCCTTCGACCATTGTATTCAGTGCCGAAAAGGTTGCGGCCTCCGCACCTGCTGACGGCACGATTCTGGTAGTTCCCGCAGGCTACGTGACGATTGATGGCGGGCTATACGCCATCCTCAATGCCGAACTGACCGCACAAATCGATGCAGTGTTCGTCCATGATGTTCACAACGACAAATTGGGCAAGTGGGGAAATGGCCATACTGCGGCCTTCATTGCGCGGGCTCCAATGACCGACGGCCACCCGCACATGGTCGGACGCTACCAACCGGAGACGGTTGTCGATCTCGCGACGCTGCTTGATCTAGCAGCGGAACTTGGCATTGATCGCGACGCGTTGGCCCAAGGCTTGGATGGTTATTACGGACGCTCGATCCTGGATATGCAGCAGGACTCGCGCGGCTGGGTGCATGGCTTGTACGCGATTGTAATTCTGACGGTACAACGGCCAGCGTCGCTTGTGGGTTCACCAGGGAGAAGTGTCGAGGTATTGCCCTACGCGGTGCGCTATGAACTCAACGCTAAAGCGCTCCTGGAGCGAAACGCCACGGTTCACCCAGCCTTTCACGCGCATGCGTTGTCTCCTGAGTTGCTAGCAAGGACATCCGGCATTCCACCAGCAGCCACATCGCAGCCGCTAGTCATACTCGGCTGCGGAAGTGTGGGATCGAAAATCGCGATGCAACTGGGGCGAGCAGGTTTCGGCTCAATGACTTTCGTCGACAACGAGTCCATGTCACCTCATAACGCGGCACGGCATGCACTCATTGAGCGGACATCGGTACTGGTCCCACCTCGGAAGTCGGCGCGGATGAAGACGGCCTTTGAGGAGCTGTCGCATCTTCAATCGCGCGCGTTCGACACCGACGCCGTGACCCTTCTGGTCGATCCGGCACAGTTCGCCACAGTCATTCCGCAGGATGCGGCTCTCATCGTGGATGCGACGGCCTCACTTCAGGTGCTGGCCGCAGAAACACAATCAGCAGTACTGAACCAGTCTCCTGCCCGCCTGGTACGGATCGCGATGTATGGTCAGGGCCGCTGTGTCGCGGTTTTGCTTGAAGGACCTAGTCGCGCCGGTCGGGTTGACGACCTCACGGCATTCTTGTTCGAGTGCTGTCGGTTTGTGCCGGAACTGCGGGCATCGATTGCTGGGGATACGTCGGAGCCGACGCGCATTTTTGTGGGCGACAACTGCCGTTCACTGACGATGCCAATGTCTGATGCCGTTGTTTCGCGTTCTTCGTCACTGGCCGGTCTGCAACTGGAACGCTGGCTCGTTGGCGGGCTTCCGAAGGAGGCGATGCTTTGCACCGGGATCTCGGATGCCGAAGGCCTCGGCATGGCATGGACCCGCGCCAGTCTTGGCCCGACCACTGTGCTCGACGTAGCTGATGATGGTGGCTGGAACATTCGGATTCTGCACCCAGTCGTGCAAGCGATCCATGCCGATGCGCTGCACTGGGGCGCTCTGGAAACAGGCGGAGCCTTGGTCGGCCGCATCTCGTTTGAAAATCGAACCATCACCATTGCGGGCATCGTGGACGCGCCGCCTGACAGCATTCGAGAGGCCGCCTGCTTCGTCCTCGGAACGGATGGACTTGTTCAGAATTTGCGTGCGGCAAATGGAGCCTCTTTAGGGTATCTCACCTTCATCGGAACTTGGCACAGCCACCCGAAAGGCGGCCCACACTCGGGCATAGACCGAAACACATTGCGCAACATCGCCGAGGATGCTGGTGGTCTTCCCGCCGTGTCGTTGGTATGGACTCCGACAGGACCCACATGTGCGGTGGATCGCTGGTAGGGGTAAAGCCACCAGCACTTTATTGGCATAAAACAAGAGGGATGTATGGCTGACTACTTCGAGATCGATTTTCTTGGCGTCGAAACAGCAAAAAGCGGAGATGCGATCACGCTTCGCTATTCTGTGAATGGCACTGAGGGCGTGCACGTCGTTGACGGAGGATATCTGGATACGGGAGATCAGATTGTCGAGCACCTGAAGACCTACTACGGAACAACAGTCATCGACCATGTGATTCTCACGCACCCTGATCGCGATCACGCAAATGGTTTGCGAAAAGTTCTAGAGCAGTGCACGGTCAGAAATCTTTGGATCAACAGGCCGTGGATCTATGCAGATCAGTTGATTGATCGATTCGAGACCTATGAATCGGTTGAGGCGCTGAGACGGAAGTTGCGCTCCATCTACGATGCCACGGCAATTCTTGAGGATCTGGCGGTAGAAAAGGGAATTCCAATCCATGCCCCCCTTCAGGGGCAGAGCATCGGCCCCTTCACTGTGATGGCACCAACCCTGGGGCGCTATTTCGACCTGATTGTGGACTCCACGAAGACACCGGAGGCTGTTGAAGAAAGTGCTTTGGACAGCGCGTTGAGCGGCATATTCCGGGCAATGAAGGCCGCGACCGCCTACATCAAATCCCTGTGGGGCGAGGAGTATTTTCCGCCTGAGCCTACCAGTCGTGAAAATGAAATGAGTGTGGTCCAGTCGGCTGTCCTGAACGGTCATCGTGTCATGCTTACTGGCGATGCCGGGCGTGAGGCGCTGCAAGAGGTTATTGACTACGCGCCATTTGCCGGACTCGCGTTGCCAGGCATTCGGTATTTTCAGGTGCCCCACCATGGCGGGCGGCACAATGTCTCGACTGAAATTCTGGACCAACTGGTTGGTTCACGGTTGGACAGTATGCCGATCCAGCATACCTGGAATGCCATTTGCAGTTCTGCCAAAGCCGATGAGGATCACCCGCGGAAGTCCGTAATTCGCGCTGTATTACACCGGGGTGGGCACTGGGCGGCAACCGAAAGCAAGAATCTCCGCATCGGGGCGGGCATTACCCGCGATGGTTGGGTATCAATTCCTCAAGCGGAGTACCCCGAAGAACAAGAGAGTTGAGTCTATGAATGCGATGTCGCTCTCTGAGTTACCAACTTCAGTGCTCGAACTCCACACATGGCCGTGGTGGCGAAGATATTGGAATCGACCGCCGGAACTGGTTCGGAAGCGGTGTGAAGCTTGGTGTGAACTATTGGAGCTTAGGGAGGCGGCAGGAAAAGGCGTGCGCCTCAACACCCCAAAATCGAAGATTTTTGATGACTCACGCCGTCGATGGAGCATCCTGGATAAACTCGACCGTGGCAACTTTACTTTGCGGAGTCGCTTTCCGGTCTCAGCCTGGGGCGCTAAGGAGGATTTTCCAAAGTCCACATGGATCGCTAGTGCAAGTGACGATGGCGCCTCACTTTGAATGCGACGCAAGCGATATAGAGGGCATCTCCTCAAGTAAGTCAGCAGGCATGCCGCACGAAAATGTGGATGTCTTTGGTGCCTACTATATTGATGAGCAGAATCGATATGCCAGAAAAGGAAAGCCCTCGCTCTGACTGGATGATGCGAGCTTAAAAGAGCTTTGTTCACATGGCGAAATCCGGCTAATGCACGGACGTGGCTCCGACACGTTTAGCGTGCGAGCTTGGGATGGCCGTTTTTCCTTGATAACAGTGGCGGATCTCACCATCTTGCGGGCGCCGTGCATGTCGCCACGCGCATTGGCGCGAGCATTCACCACGCCTCGAAACTCTATCTCTACCAGCTCAACCATTTGACTGTGCAATGGCTGCTCGATGGATTTCATCTGGTATTGCTCCCCAGGTATTTGGATGGACAGATGCTATGGACTGTGAAGAGCTTGGTAGGTTCTGGTTCGAACATGGAGTTCCCACCTGTACTGGGCGAAGGTTCGCTTTTGGCGTTCCCTCGGGGTTCGCAAATCGCCGAGTGCGTGATGGCAGAACTATTGAGTCAGGGGCACCACGATTTAGGCAATGATTTAAGGGAGGCACTGGCTGCGTAACAGCAGTTCTTGACTGAATCGACGACTCCATGGACAAAGCAATTTTCATCTCCAATCTGCTGACAAGGATGTCTATGAATCACAGATAGTTGGATTTCATGGCACAGTATCTATTCTTAGTAGTAATATTAAAAAATTAACCTTTAGGTTGAATATTTAATCCAATATGTTGAATAAAAGATAAAGTTAATATAAGATTGGTTAATACTGTAAAAAGTATTTACTCTTTCAATAATGAATGAGTAACGCAATAGGGTTACGAAAATGTCTAAACTAACAGATTTTGGAAAAGCGATTAGGAAACTTAGGATTGATTATGATACCAATCTTAATGAACTAGCGACTTCAATTGGCGTTAGTTCAGCTTTCTTATCAGCTGTGGAAACAGGAAAAAAGCCAATAAGTGCTGAATTAATTACAAAAATTACAAACGCATTAGGTTTAAGTAAAGCAGAGGAAAATTTGCTTACACATGCTGCTAGTCAAAGTGTTGATAATGTTACTGTTCGAACAAATAGCCCAGAAGAAGCAGAAATTGCTTTGATGTTTGCTAGACGAATTCAAGACGATACTTTGAATATGGCGCAACTTAGAAAAATTCTTGAGGAGAATTGATATATGACATCTGGATGTATGCCTAGAGGTGTTAAAGTCGCGCCTTTAAGTAAACAAAGCATAAAACAAAAAGCACTCATTATTCGTGACAAGATTTTTAAACTGTCACTAAATCAGTCAATAGATTTAAGTCGAGGCTTAGAACATCGATTGCATGAATTAGGTGTCATTTTAGAAGTCTGGGAAATTGAGGATATGCCTGATGTTGAGGCTTTAACTAATCCAGATGCTATGACTATTATTCTTCGTGCAGATACTTATGATGCTTTATGCGATGTATCTGATCCAAAACATTGCCGTGCGCGATTTACTGTAGCACATGAAATAGGGCACTTAATTCTTCATGAGGGTTTTGCCTTAGCACGTGGTGCAGTCAGGCATAAACATTATGAAGATTCTGAATGGCAAGCTGATACGTTTGCGGCAGAGTTACTGATGCCAACACAAGCATGTATTAATTTGTCTATTGAAGACATTCAAGAAAAATTCAAAGTTGGTTATAAAGCGGCTAGAAATAAATTTAGTTCTTTAAAATGAAAAAACTGATATGAAAGCTATCTTTCATATCAGTTTCGGATAGTACACCCAAGGGCTATTCGGCTTACTCAGATGACTACTATAAAGCGTGAGAACTTCATTGTAGATCATTTAAGTCAGCTTTTCAAATCTCCTTGGGAGAGGAGGTGAGCTATGTGCTTAAGAAATTAGGTACTCAAGAACCGCCGAAAGGCATGAAATGGATCTTTTGTAGATTCCGTAAAGTACGAGGCAATTCTGGCAAGGTGTTAGATGCGCATGAGTATGGTTATGAGGCATGGGCTTTTTTAGTTCCATGTGCAACTTAAGTGATCTGGTGCACAGGCATTCGTGCTTGTGTGCTTTCTAAAATTAACAATGGAGTATTAAATATGTCTAATTACTTAATCAATCACAAAAATTGCCCTGAATGTGGTGGGCGTATCAAAGGTTATTATTATTACTGTGGCCGTTGTGGGAATCAGGATGTCGTAAATTGGAAATTTACAGGCATATTCCTGATGATTGCAGGTGCTATTTTCTTTCTTGTTATGTATTTCTCAACAAAAAAAATCTGTGAAAATACCTTTTTCTCGCAAGCTATATTCTGCAATTTTTTTTAAATAATTTATAGGTTGAGTATTAACATGTTTGAAGGATTCATACCTAATTATTCATGTTTATTGCATGCTAGAGATCTTGAAGGAAATATAATCGAAATCCATTTTTTTTCGAAATATACGCCAGAGCAAGCAATTGAAAAAAGCAAAGATTATTGGACTTATGATCTTATAAGGTTTATAGATTTTCCGACTCCTCAAAGATTTGAGTGGGGGAAAAAGACTATAGTCCATCCATTGGATAAAAAAGAATATACTGTTATATATAAGTAGGTTAGGAATGAAAGTTAAAGATTTAATTGAAAAATTAGAAAAGTTTGATCCTGAATTAGAGGTTTTAATTGCCAATGAGGATGATGAGATCATTGGCCTAAACAACATGGTACGATTCTTTGATGTCAGTCATGTTTCTTCTGTTCATGCGGAAACACGAAGAAATGATGTAGAAAGGAATGTTGAATTTACATTCGTAGGAATGCCAACTAAACATTCTAGAGAGTTTATTTTCATTGATGTCGTTTCACAATTTTAGAATTTTTTTTTGAAATTACTTATAGAAGATTGTATGAACAATAATTGTGAAAAATGTACTGTTTTATCTATAGATAGTATGCCGTTAGGCTGGAATACAATAGTAAAAGAAGATTGGGTTGACGATCTAAGTGGCGGTACGGAATGGAAGCAATTTGAGTGTATCCATTGCAAATCTATTCATAATATTAAGTATCGTGATGTGGGTGCTAGTCGCTCACGTTGGTTTTTCAAAAATGAATTGCCAAAATACTTAGGATTTAATGATTAAATTCATGCAAAAATCTGAAAGAAAAAAGCGCCGTTGGGTGCTTTTTTTAATTGTTCAAACCCTTCCTATGATCCTAGACACCTAATTTCAGGGCGATTGCAGCTACAGACTTGTGTGAGGTTGAAAGTGCATAATCAATTGCTTGCTTTTTAAATTCTGGACTAAAGCCTTTAGCCATTTTTACATCTATAAAGTTAACGTTACGTTATCTTTAGAAGTAAGCATTGTCCATATGGGCTGGGCTAGGATCAGTATAAGACTTATTTAACATTGATCACAGATAAGTAAGTTGTTGGGAAATTAAATTAGAGGTGGTACTCATGATGGTTACTAAAACTAAAATATTTTCAATAATAAACATATAAAACAATATATTACAAATATATATGATGCGTAACATACGCATCATATATATTTTCTTCTATTTTGATATAATGGATCTCGTCAATCCGCTGATAGGTTTCATTTAAATTTCATGAGTCTTACTGAAATTAAAGTTCGCCAAGCTCATTGCAAGGAAAAAACTTGTTTTTTATCCGATGAAGATGGACTTAGCCTGAAGATTGAGCCGACTGGAAGAAAATCTTGGTGCTATCGCTATACAGATCCACAAACAAAAAAACGTCGCCGCATTCAGTTGGGGCTTTATCCTGATTTATCGCTGAAAAAGGCACGACAAGTCAAAGATGACTTTAAAGACAATAATTATTGTTTTGAGCATGATACTGTCTCTAATGTCATCACCTTTCGTAAGGTAGGGGAGGAGTGGCTGCAGTTCAAACTGAAAAATGCATTTAATGATTCACCCCGCTGCGGTGTACTACAGTTAGCAGAAAGATGTTTACAGCAAGATATTTATCCAGACCTTCAGGATTTACCTTTTCAAAACATCAAGCGTTATGACCTGGTTTCAGTAATCAAAAAAATAGAGGGACGCCAAGTAAAAGAACCTGTCAAGAAAGCTTGTAGTTATTTGAACCAAATTTATGACTACGCTGTAGCGATGGGTTATTGTGAATTCAACATCGCGCATGGTTTAAATAAAATCGCCATTAACAGTAAAATCAAGAAGAATTATCCGTATTTGAAAGCGGAGGATATATCAGATTTTAAGAAAAATTTATTAAAATTGGATGCCCATCCGATTATTAAAAAAGCACTGCTGTTCAAATTACATACTGGCGTGCGAGGGGCTGAATTGTTATTGGCTGAGCCTCATCATTTTGATTTAAATGAAAAAATCTGGAAAATACCTGCCTTGCATATTAAACAGTTTCGACGAAAAGTCATATTAGGCCATGAGATTCCCGACTTCTTAGTTCCACTTTCAGATCAGGCTTTAGATATTTTAAAAGACGTCATGCAATGGTCATACGGTGAAAAGTACATTTTTGCTAGCCCACGGAAACATAATCAACCGATTCATTTTAATACATTAAATATGGCTATACGTAAGATGGGCTATGGAAAACATCAATTATCCTCTCATGGACTACGTTCCACTTTTAGTACCATTTTGAATGACTCAGGTTTGTTCCAGGATAACTGGATTGAGGCACAACTTTCACATATTGATAAGAACCGTACCCGTGCCAGCTATAATCACGCTGACTATTTAGCCCAGCGGACTGAAATGATGCAGTGGTGGGGTGATTATTTAAGTACTGCTAAGTGAAAATCGTACTTTTATACATAGACTTAAAACATTATGGGGTTTCAAATGGATAGTAAACAATATACTTGCCGTGTTACATGGTCAGCAGAATATAATGAGTATGTTGGGTTGTGTGCTGAGTTTCCATCATTGTCTTGGCTTGATGCGGATCAGTCTAAAGCATTCTCAGGAATAGAGGAGCTCGTTGCTGATGTTGTCGCTGATATGATTAGCAATAATGAAAAAGTTCCTACACCACTCTCCGGGAAAATATAGTAGGCAGTTTGTTGTCCTTGTTCTCAGTGGTTCAACAAAAACTAGCCCTCGAAGCCGCAGAACGTGGCGTGGACATAAATTGTTTAGTATCAGTAAAAAGAGCGATGTAATTTTAGTACGAGTGAGTGATAGAGCAGGAACCTATGCTTCATATATTCAGTAAATGGTATGTTTTTGAATTAATAGGTATTTTTAAATAAAGCTTTCTTTGATTTAGTGCTTTTTATTTAATAAATTAATTTTAAAAACAACTTAGGCTAATTGATAAACACTATCTGGAAAGATTAAAAGAAAATATTTTTTAATTTCTGCTAATTCATTTAAGGCAGGTTCCCTTTCAAGCAGTTGAAATGTCCAAATAAGTACAGCCTGATGATTATCATAGCAAGTATTTACTCCAAGAAAATTAGCCATTCCATAACTTCTATTGATGTTCATTTCTTTAATTAATTGATTTCCTAAGTCACGAGCTTGCTGGCTGATCAATAACTCATTTGGTAACACGGCGGTCATCTCCACAAAATAATCTAATGCAGGTTCAATCCTTATATTTAAAAAGTTATAATTTAGTTGAAATGGATAAAATATACTTTCTATAAGTTGTAATAACCTGCTGTAGGTTAATTTTAGCAAAGTATTACTCAGTCAACAACTTCAAATAACCCACAGCAAGTTATTTTTTGTAAATTAATTTAAATATGATTACTTGTAAGTTATCTAGCCTCATGGGCGATAGAAAAATTTTAAAATTAAGTGAAGTGGTGCATGCAACAGGTATCAATCGCAACACGCTCACAAGTATGTATTATGACCGTGCTGTACGTATTGAATTACCAGTCGCCGATAAGTTGTGTAAGTACTTTAACTGTACGATGAATGATTTGTTTGAGTTTAAGGAAGAAGTTGAAGAAAAAGATTAACTTAATACTTCGTTTGATAAGTTTTTCGAAGAAAAAGACTAGCCAATACTTAGTTTGATAAGTTTTCCCTACAGGTCTAATACTGAATTTTATAAAGCTTCATCGAAAACATATATTTACTTTATTATTTATATAAAGGAATCAATCGAATGATAGAGGTATTTTTCTTATACCTTAATTAATCTGAATCGCGGATAAGAAATTAACAGAGATGGATCCGGAAATTTGAACAACTGCTATAAGTGATATTCTGCTCCTCAAATGATGTTATAAACATCAATATATGGAGTATTTTATGGCACGTAGACCAAGAAGAAATCATTCAAATGATTTTAAAGCTAAGGTAGCACTTGCTGCGATTAAAGCAGAAAAAACACTTGCTGAATTGAGTTCTGAGTTTGATGTTCATCAAAACCAAATTATTGACTGGAAAAATCAATTAATCTCAGCTTCCTCGCAAGCTTTCGATCAATCAAAAGCTCCATCAGAACCCCCCATTGATCTTAAAAAGTTACATGCAAAAATCGGTGAGCAGGCATTAGAAATTGATTTTTTAGAAGGTGTGTTGAAGAAACTGGGCCGCTTCAACCACAAAAGTTAATCGACGACTCACTTCAGATTTCAGTATCTAAGCAAGCTAAGCTGCTGAAAGTCTCCCGTGGTTGTTATTATTATCGCCCAAAACCTGTTAGCTCATCAGATCTGAAACTGATGCGGTGTATTGATGAATTACATATGCAATATCCTTTTGCAGGCAGCCGTATGATGCGTGATTTGTTGAATCGTCAAGGGCATCATATAGGACGACGTCATACACGTACTTTAATGAAGAAAATGGGTATTCAGGCGTTATATTGCAAACCAAATTTAAGCCAGGCGAATCAAGCTCACCGTAAATATCCATATCTGCTCTAAGGGTTGGCTATTCAGCGCAGTAATCAAGTGTGGTCTACGGATATAACGTATATCCCTATGGCAAAAGGCTTTGTTTATTTATGTGCTGTGATTGATTGGCATAGCCGCAAGGTACTTGCGCATAGGGTATCGATTAGTATGGAGGTGGATTTTTGTATTTCGGCTTTAAATGAAGCGATTGAAAAATATGGTCGACCTGAAATATTTAATACAGACCAAGGCAGCCAGTTTACCAGTGATGCATTTATTGATGTATTGAAATCAAATGGCATTCAAATCAGTATGGATGGTAAAGGTCGATGGGTAGATAATGTGATGGTTGAACGATTATGGCGGAGCGTTAAATATGAAGAGGTGTATCTCAAAGCTTATAGCAGTGTCACAGATGCGAAAAAGCAATTAAGTGCATATTTTGAGTTTTATAATTTGAAACGACCTCATTCGAGTCTAGACAAAATGACACCAAATGAGTTTTACTATGATCAGCTACCCCAACAAAACAAGGTGGCTTAACTAGAGCGGAATATCACTTATAAATACGCTTTTAGTTGTTCAAACAAGTGGGACCACCTCTATATCTCGATAGGTATAGTAGAGTGATATCTCGATAGGTATAGTGTTTTGCAGTTTAGAGGAGATATCGCGATGCATACGCGGAAGGCAATAACGGAGGCGCTTCAAAAACTCGGAGTCCAAACCGGTGACCTCTTGATGGTGCATGCCTCACTTAAAGCGATTGGTCCGGTCGAAGGAGGAGCGGAGACGGTCGTTGCCGCGTTACGCTCCGCGGTTGGGCCGACTGGCACTGTGATGGGATACGCGTCGTGGGACCGATCACCCTACGAGGAGACTCTGAATGGCGCTCGGCTGGATGACGAAGCCCGCCGTACCTGGCTGCCGTTCGATCCCGCAACAGCCGGGACTTACCGTGGGTTCGGCCTGCTGAATCAATTTCTGGTTCAAGCCCCCGGCGCGCGGCGCAGCGCGCACCCCGATGCATCGATGGTCGCGGTTGGTCCGCTGGCTGAAACGCTGACGGAGCCTCACGAACTCGGTCACGCCTTGGGGGAAGGATCGCCCGTCGAGCGGTTCGTTCGCCTTGGCGGGAAGGCCCTGCTGTTGGGTGCGCCGCTAAACTCCGTTACCGCATTGCACTACGCCGAGGCGGTTGCCGATATCCCCAACAAACGGTGGGTGACGTATGAGATGCCGATGCTTGGAAGAGACGGTGAAGTCGCCTGGAAAACGGCATCGGATTACGATTCAAACGGCATTCTCGATTGCTTTGCTATCGAAGGAAAGCCGGATGCGGTTGAAACTATAGCAAATGCTTACGTGAAGCTCGGTCGCCATCGAGAAGGTGTCGTGGGCTTTGCTCAGTGCTACCTGTTCGACGCGCAGGACATCGTGACGTTCGGCGTCACCTATCTTGAGAAGCATTTCGGAACCACTCCGATCGTGCCTCCGCACGAGGCCGTCGAGCGCTCTTGCGAGCCTTCAGGTTAGAGGCCGTCGACAATGATAATCTGGATCAACGGACCTTTCGGCGCCGGAAAGACGACGCTCGCTAAGCGGCTGCGCGATCGGCGTTCCAAATCGCTGATCTTTGACCCCGAGGAAATCGGGTTCGTGGTGAAAGAAACGGTCCCCATGCCAGCGAGCGGAGACTATCAGGATCTCCCCTTGTGGAGGGGACTTACGATCGCGGCGGTCAGGGAGATTCGAAGGAATTACTCGCAGGACATCATCATCCCAATGACGCTCGTGCACCCGGACTATCTGACTGAGATACTCGACGGGGTAAGGCGGATCGACGATCAGCTGCTGCACATCTTTCTGACGCTCAACGAGGACCTATTGCGTCACCGGATCGCGAACCAGACCATGCATCCTGACCCGAATCGAAATGCGGAGATTCGAGAGTGGCGATTAGCGAATGTCGCCCGATGCTTGGCCGCAAGGGAACGGCTTCCATGCACAACCCGTGTTCTCGATAGTGGTGCACACACCAGCGATGAACTCGCAGCGATGGTGCTCGACGGAATCGATGGGCGCACCTGATCGCCTTCGACGCCTGCGCAAAGCGTAGCGCGAGGGTGGCGGGCTCACGACCAAACGCCCAGAGGTCGATCATCGCAGGGATGTTTGGCTTTGTGGTGCGGACGACGGGACTCGAACCCGTACTCTCACAGAGAAGCAGATTTTCGTACCACCTCGACTTTCGCCGCCGTCTGATGACGTTCGTGGTCTGGACTGTCCCTTCGCCATTGCCCGAAGGCTTTAGGCGCCGCCCGTCCAGTCTCTACACCTTCCCCCGAAGGGGCTTGGCTCGGGATTGGCTTAGGGTATTGCCCGTTAGCGTTCCCCGACTTTGAGCGGTTCTACTCCGCGGATTTCCCCGCGGGCACTCCAATTTTAAAGTCTGCTGCGTCTACCGATTTCGCCACGTCCGCCTTTTTTCGCCGTTCCTAGCGCTCGTGCGATGCACCTATGTTGCACCTAGCGCCGAATCGTTCTTCGTCATCCTGAAAAACCACGTCTCCTAAAGCCTTGCATAGCTTATCTTTTCTCCACCACGAACTTTTTTGTGGGATGGTAGAAAAAAAGACTTTTTAAGTCCGCTGGCTTGCCAGGCCTTGTTAGCTTGTACGGTCATGGTTATCGGGTAAAGAATATTGACGGCATCGCTGGTGTCGGTGGCTGAAAAGCCGGCTCCCATCAGGGCAATAGCCATTTCAGATGCAGGCGTACAGGGCAATGGTCAACAGCTACAGCCTGTCTGACGATTCCGGCGTCATGGCTGCGGCGGCTATCACGCATTTTTTGTTCGGTCAGGCGGTGTTTTCGTACCTCAATGGTTGGAGCGTGTTGATCGGACCTGGTACAGGTTTGGACAGCACGGGCTGCAAATACGCAAGGGATTTAATGGGCCTGGTGGCGTTCACGGCTTTTATCGTGACGTTTCTGTTCAGGGGCTACTCATAATCTCGTGGCTCGGCGGTTCCCGGCACACCATGACAGTAAGGAAGGACCCTGTGTCTCAACTCTCCCAGCTTCGAAGCCCCGCCGCCGTGCAGGCTGCCATCGATGAGTTCGTGCAACTGGGCCGCACGAAATTCCTGGCGCGCCACGGCTACGGCAAGTCCCGCGACTTCCTGGTACGTGATCCGAAGACCGGCACCGATTGCGATTCCAAGGCCATCGCCGGTGTGGCCTTCGGCAAGCAATTTCCCGAGCAGGGCCCGCTCACTGCTGACAGCTTCTCCGGTGGCGAGGCGACCGTCGTTCCGGCGCTGACGCGGCTCGGGTTTCGCATCATTCGCATCGGCGAAGACTGGTCCGAAGAAGAGGTCCTGGCCACGGTCGAAGACTATTTCGACATGCTGCGTGCCGAGGCGGCTGGGGAGCCGTACAACAAGTCCGAGCACAACCAGGCACTGCGCCAACTGCTGAACGGTCGCAGCAAGTCTTCAGTCGAGCTCAAGCACCAGAACATTAGCGCCGTACTCGATGCCCTGGGCCTGCCCTATATCAACGGCTACAAGCCACGCGGCAACAGCCAACTGCTGCTGCGTAAATCCGTACACGCCTACGTTCTGGAACATCAGCAGACGGTCGGCGCTCTTGTCGATGCCCTGGAGGAGGTAAAACTTCCGGGTGACAAAACCTACCGAGCGGCTTTGGTAGAACCACCCGCCCGTGAAGTGCTTGTGCGTACCCCGGCATCTCTACGGCAACGCCTACCGCGAAAGTTCGATTATGCCGCTCGCGATGAAGCCAACCGCAAGCTGGGCCGGGCAGGGGAGCAGTGGGTGATTGGCTACGAACAGCAACGCCTGACCGAGCTCGGCCACCCAGAGCTTTTTCAGCGGCTGGATTGGGTGTCCGACACCCAGGGAGACGGTGCGGGGTTCGACATCCTGTCGTTCGAAGAGGACGCCCATGAGCGCTTCATCGAGGTGAAAACCACCAATGGCGGGGTAGGCTCGTCTTTCTTGGTCAGCCACAACGAACTCGAATTCTCCAAGGAGGCGGGCGATCAATTCCATCTGTATCGCGTGTTCCAGTTTCGGGACGGTCCGCGCCTGTTCACGCTACCCGGCGACCTCAGCCAACATGTGCATCTCAAGCCGACGGACTACCGGGCGAGTTTCCGGAGTTTGGTGGGGTAAAGGCAGGGTTCTGTTGAGCCGAATGGCTGTGTGCGGCCGATTCTGTTGAAAAAGTAGCGGCCTCCCCATGCCGTTGGCAAAATTGCTTTGTCAGCGAGCGTGGGGGCGAACAGCATGATGGGACAGTTACCGGGAGGACAGCAGCGCCTGTTCTACTCGTTCAATCTGGAAGATCACGTCCCGGCCCAACATCTCCTGCGCAGCATCGACCAGTGCTTGGATCTCAGTGATCTACGTGCCTACCTGGCAGATTTCTATAGCCCCATCGGGCGTCCCTCGATTGACCCGGAGTTGATGGTGCGCATGCTGGTCGTCGGCTACTTGCTATGGCATTCGTTCCGAGCGGCGATTGTGCGAAGAGGTGCACCTGAACCTGGCCTATCGCTGGTTCTGCCGGTTGGGTCTGGAAGACGAAGTCCCCAATCACTCGACCTTCTCGAAGAATCGCCATGGGCGTTTTCGTGACAGCGATCTATTCCGCTGGTTATTCAATGAGGTGCTGCGGCGCTGCATGGCAGCCGGCCTAGTCAAGGGTGAAGGTTTCGCCGTCGACGCCAGCATCATTAAGGCGGATGCCAGCCGGCAACGTGGGGTGGCGGGAGATGAGGTCGATTGGAACGATCCAAAGCTCAGCAGCCGCGCAGTGCGCGAGTACCTCGAAGCCCTTGATGAAGAGGCGCTGGCTGAGGCTCTTCCCAAGAAAATTTCGCTCACTGATCCTCAGTCCCGTTGGACAGCAGCGCCAGGTGGCCCGGCCTTTTTTGCCTACTCCACGAATTACCTGATCGACACTGAGCACGGTGTGATCATGGACGTGGAAGCTACCCCGGCGCACCGTACCGCCGAAGTCGATTCGACTAGGACGATGGTCGAGCGTGTCGAGGCGCAGTTCGATCTCACACCGGAACGCCTTATCGGCGATACCGCTTATGGCACCGCCCCGATGCTGGCCTGGATGGTCGAAGAAAAGGACATCGAACCGCATGTGCCGGTGTGGGACAAGACCGAGCGCAAGGACGACAGCCTCTCCAGTAACGACTTTCACTGGAGTCAGGACGCCAATGAATATCGCTGCCCAGCCGGCAAACCGCTACGCAGTGAATGGCGCGCCTTCACCCAGCAAAGGTCGCGGGTAACTAAGGCCAAAACCGTCATTTACCGCTCCAGCCAAACCGACTGCGCCACCTGCCCGTTGAAAGCGAAATGCTGCCCCAACACGCCGAATCGGAAGATCGTCCGCAGCATCCATGAGGCTGCCCGCGACGTGGCTCGACGCATCGCCAAGACACCGGAGTACCTCGTCTCTCGCTGCGAACGAAAGAAGGTGGAGATGCTTTTCGCCCACCTCAAACGGATCATGAAACTCGACCGTTTACGACTGCGTGGCCTAACGGGTGCCACTGACGAATTCACCTTGGCTGCGATGGTGCAGAACCTGCGCCGCATGGCCAAGCTTTTGCCTCAAGGGCCACCGCTGACGGGATAGGTATGCCTGCTACGAGCAGAAACCCTCAAATTAACCCTTAAACCTGAGCAAGGACGCTCAGTGAAACGCCGGAAGGCAACTTGAAGTGGCTTGCAGCCACTTCGACAGCAGGCACACCTGATCGGCAGGCTGCCGCTAAAGCTACTTTTTCAACAGAATCGGCCGATTTGTGCCGGTCGTCAAGGACCGCTTCGGATCACTCTCAACCGGATCGCGGGCCAGCTGATTTGCTAAAACCCGCGCCAAACTCAACGAAGGATTTCGCATGATCCGTTTTTTTTGGCGATCACGCTCGGCCTGATGGTTGGCTGCTCGTCGAGTTCAAGTTCGATCTGATCAGTGAGCGGTAGCGCAAGTGGATCGCCTCAGCCAAGCAGCGTTGTTGCCGGCGGCCGGAAGAAAGCCTTGAACTAGTAGCGGAAAGGATGAAACTTTATTTTTACGATTCTCAGCATTTTCCAAGGTTGAGCGAAAATTAGGATGATACTTTAATGATTCCGGCCTCCATCCCCACAAAACGCTTGCAGATGGCAGAATTGAAATAAGTCATTGTTTTAAATGGATTTTTGCAGGAATTGCTACGTTGCAGGGTCCTGTAGTTAGGATGACACTTTATTTTCCTCCCACAATCAAAGCATCCATCCATGCATTTGTGAAATCAGAACCCATTGAACGCATTGAGTTTGAAAAAAACTTGCTGAACTTAGGTATCGTGAACAATTATGAAAAATATATAGACTACAATAATTTGCTGTTTCACGTTTTGTTTAGCAAATGGATTAACAGTCCAGTTGACTTTGGATATTTTGTCGATCAAAACTTTTACGGTGCCAGCTAAGCTCACTCAAAACATCTACGGTGTAATACACCGTAAAAAGAATTGCACCTGGTACTTGCCACTAAAAAATGACAGTGAATGACATTTTGAGAGAAAAAAATTGTGGGGTAGTGCCTTTTCTACTCCTTTGAGAATTTTAATTATGACAATTCCGATACACCTAACAATAACTTCATATTTTTCTTTCTTGAACTAAGATTCAATAACTTAACTAATTTCTATTTCAATCATAAAATATGATATGTTGACCTTAAGAATAATTCATAAACTTTACTATGTTTGCTTTAAAAACAATTCATTTAGAAAAGAAAGTCTCAAACGAAAATCAAATTATTCTTTTATTTGATTTAGATTCATTCTGTCCATGTATGTACCCTATGCTGTACACCATGAAATTTCTTAGATTTCAAAGTATCTCTACGCAGCATGCAGATTTAATCGCAATAAAATTTTGGTATGAATTTTGGTTTGAAAAGTTTGCCACGTCCTTTTGTGAGTCGTTCTATTCGACATCCTATAATTTTGAGATCATTCAATGTGAAATTGATAATTTCATTGTTTACTTAGAAAATAATAAAAAACTTGAAAGTAATCTTATACGGCTAAGCAATTCAGAACATATTAATTACACAACAATTGGTCATAGAGTTAGATCCTTCTTAAAGTTTTACAACTTCTTGATTAATGAATACTTAAGCATGCAATCACAGCCACAACTTACGTTGAAGGAAATTCAAAAAATTAAAGAAAACTTGAATAAATATATGACAATAAAGAAAAAAATTATAAATAATTTTTCAAAAGCCAATAAGACAATTAAAAGTGAGATAAATCATAATTTTAAGAGCATGAATCAGGAAATGATTAAAGGATTGTATTCAGTCATTTCACCAAGTAACTCTAATAAATACAATGAATTAAATCCTTTTAGATCTAAAAATGTACAACTCAGAAACTTTCTGATCATACATCTCATGCTCAACTATGGTCTTAGAATTGGTGAGCTTATGCTACTAACAACCAACTCTATTAAAAAATCAATTCAGAATCATAGTTTTAGTTTAATTATTACAAATACAGATGATGAGTTCGATGATCGATCAAAAAAGCCAAAAATCAAAAATGAATATTCGTACCGAGTAATTAAACTGCAGGAACGAGACTACAGAATTCTTCAAATCTATATAAATGAAATCCGAAAAGAAATTCCTTCACATATCTTATTTACATCCTTAAAGCCTCCCTATTCTGCTTTAAGTTTTCTAATAAAAGATCTAAATACGTATCTTTCATCAATTGAGATTCATTGTTATTCAATATATTGTAGGTTGAAAGTATCAAATGTGAAAGTTGAGGATCAGAACGTAGGGTTGATTCGATAGCAAGTTCGATAGGCTCATTAAATATTCCTTCATAGCTTTTTTTTAACCATGCTGGATCTAAATGCATCATTTTATAAGTGAAGCCGAGAGGATCTGGTGCATTACCATCATGAACTTCTTCAGGTTCAAGCATGAAAGTTTGACCTTGATAGCTATCAATAATTTTTTTTCTACAATTGAATTGTTGATGTCCTAACTCTGTTACCCCTATAAGATAACTTGAGTGTAGATGAGGATCGTATGCAAAGCCTTTGAAGTGGGCATGAATTAGTTCTATACCTGTAGACTTATCCTGTGTGACATTGACCCAATTGCTCATATTTACTTAATTAGTCCTAATGGATTTAGCTTATCAAAAATTATCTAATGAAGAAATTCTAAAATTAACATAATACACCTTATACAAAATGCCCTTGTAAGCCCTTAATCAAGGGCATTTTTAGTCTCTACTTAACATAAAATTTTGGTGGTGCTTCAAAAAGTATGCTGCCTTTAAATGAAGCCATTATTGATGTAAAAGAAAAGAAGGCTAAATCAAAAGCTTTAAAATGGTTTTCAAGCTTTTTTGAAAAATTACAGCTTCTTCTGAAGCTACGCCTAATTCTATGCCTTATTTTGCAATTATTGCCTTCAATACCTACAGTAAAAAATTTACCAATACTTTGCTTACCATTTTTAAAAGCAGTGATGAAACTGTCCCAATGATCACTTGCAATTCGGGTGTAGTGAATATCTAATTGTTTAAGCTTTGTCTTCAATTGTTAGACTGTAGCTAAATCTCGTTTACCCCAAACATAAGCAACAATTTCACCTGTTTCTCGATGATAGGCGTAAATAAGCCATTGTTTATTCTTTTTATTTCCAACAAAATTCCAGAACTCATCTACTTCGAGAGATTCATAATGACTTTGCTGAGGCTGAATTTCATAGGTTGATTCAGTTAAAGTACGTAAAACTTTACCGATACTGATGCGCTCAACTTCAGCAATATCTCGTATACCGCTGCCTCTGACCATCAACTGTAATATTTTACGAGTAATACCTGACTTACATCCTAGATAGCTCAGTGCATGATCACCAATAAACTGACGTTTACAGTCTTTGCACTGATAGTTTTGTTTCCCATCTACTTTGATACCATTTTTCTTTATACTATCACTGAGGCAGGTTGGACATTTGATTGCTAGAGTTATTTGCATTTCTCTATTTTATCAAAATCCAATCGGCTTTTTCTTCAGCATACTTTTTGAAACACTACCAAAAATAGATTAACCTCAAACTTCTAATTCTTATAAATAATGAAAAACACCCAACTTATCTAGCACATCTAAAGACAATTGTTTACGTAGAGCAATATCATCACCAGCTTTCATTTGCATATTTAAAGCAAATGCCACCACTTGCCCATCTGCCTTTTCAACAAAACCCACATACCAACCCACTTGCGGGTCTACAGCCATTCCCCAGCCACTTTTAGCATATAGACGATTCTCCCCTCTGCGCTCTACATACAACATCTCTTTCACTTGTTGCTGAACTTCAGGTTTAAAAGGCAATTGCCCTTGGGCTAAATCATACACAAACTTTACTTCTTGTATAGGTGTAATTGTCAAAGGCCCTTTCAACCAAAATTGATCAACTTCCGTGCCTATTTGCATATTGCCATAACCAATACGTTGCAATTCACTTTGCATTAAGCTTGGACCAATACGACGTGCCAATTCTTGATATACAGGCACTGTAGATGCTTGCATGGCTTCGCCCAAAGTAAAATCTTTGTCCCATGCTTTAAAAAAACGTGGCTTTCCATCCCACTTAAATATTTCTGTAGATGTTGCTTTATGATTTTCTAAACCAATTAGTGCATTGGCAATTTTAAATGTAGATGCAGGAATATAAGCTGTTTTTGCTCGGTCTAAATGCGTGCCATATTTTTTAATATTTTGACCATCATATGTGACAAACACAGCATCAGCTGAGATTTCATTAAAAAGCGCTTGAACATTCTGATCGATGATTGAGTTATTCACTTGTGGAATTGTACTTGTTTTTGCTCGACTCATACTATGCTCAGCACAAGCCCCAATACTTATGCTTAAGCAAACTAAACTCAATATTTTTAATAATTTCATGATATACAACTTTAAAATTTGGTAGTGTTTCAAAAAGTATGCTGAAGAAAAAGCCGATTGGATTTTGATAAAATAGAGAAATGCAAATAACTCTAGCAATCAAATGTCCAACCTGCCTCAGTGATAGTATAAAGAAAAATGGTATCAAAGTAGATGGGAAACAAAACTATCAGTGCAAAGACTGTAAACGTCAGTTTATTGGTGATCATGCACTGAGCTATCTAGGATGTAAGTCAGGTATTACTCGTAAAATATTACAGTTGATGGTCAGAGGCAGCGGTATACGAGATATTGCTGAAGTTGAGCGCATCAGTATCGGTAAAGTTTTACGTACTTTAACTGAATCAACCTATGAAATTCAGCCTCAGCAAAGTCATTATGAATCTCTCGAAGTAGATGAGTTCTGGAATTTTGTTGGAAATAAAAAGAATAAACAATGGCTTATTTTTGTTCAAAAGTCATATTTTACCTCGGAGAAACCGGACATTTTTATTGGTGAGAATATAGACACTTTAAATGGGTTCTAACACTCTCGTTTCGTATAACAGCCATTATGTTAAATGAATGATAATTGACATTTTGTTCATTAATACTGATATGCAACGAATTTTATTATATGTCACCCCTCAATTACAAATATAAATGACTGCTCGTCTAATCATCTCCATTACACAATTAAATGTTAAAATGCATAGCTACTTCATCTAAGATAAAATATATGTATCCAAATCTACAGCACAGCTTCGAAAACAGCGTCATTCTCGTTGTAGAAGATGATTATGATATTGGTGACATTCTTGAAAAATACATAAAAAATGAAAACATGCAGGTCATCCGTGCATTGGATGGACAACAAGCTTTAGAGTGCCTAAAAGCCAACTCTATCGACCTGATTCTCCTTGATATTAAATTACCCAAACTAAATGGCTGGGAAATTCTACAAATCATCCGTCAAACAAGTCATTTACCTGTCATTATGCTGACTGCCTTAGATGATCAAGTGAATAAGATCATGGGGCTAAAAATGGGTGCTGATGACTTTATTATTAAGCCATTTAACCCAAACGAAGTGATTGCACGAATACAAGCCGTACTTAGACGAAGTACAAGCCAAAATATGGAAATAACTAATATTATTCGTTATAGAAATATTGAAATTAATCCAGATCATCATCAAGTTTACATTTCAAATGGTCAAAGAAATCAGTTGCTCAACCTTACGTTAACTGAGTATAAGATACTGTTTTTGATGGCAAAAACACCGAATAAAGTCTTTACACGTAATGAATTGATCCAAAACTGTATGCCTGAAAGTGATGCTTTAGATCGCACTGTAGATAGCCATATCAGCAAATTACGCAAAAAACTTGAAGAAAATGATGTAAATGGCTTATTAATCAATGTCCGTGGCGTGGGGTATCGCTTAGATCAAAATCATGAAATTTAACTTTTTTAAAAATTCTGTTGGAATTAACTTCCAGTTTATTATCATGATGAGCCTATTCAATTTAGGCATTACGCTGTTATCTTTCATGATTGGCTATTTTGTTTATAGCTGGGCGATAAAAATAGGTTTTCTAAATACACAAGTTATTAATTCAAATGAATTTTCAGTTACCTCCGTTGACTTTATCTGGCTGTTTTTAGTGCTATTAACAGGCTTTTTTCTTTCTACTATCCTCGCCTTTAAATATGGAAAACGCTATACACAGCCAATTAGTGATTTAGCAGATGTTATTCAACAAATTCAACAAGGCAATTTAGCACTCAGAATTAAACAGCCACATCATGATATTCCACATGAAATCAAGTCTCTTATTGAGAACTTCAATGAAATGGCAAACCAACTTGAAGTATCAGTTAAGAATTCAACTGTTTGGAATGCTGCAATTGCACATGAATTACGAACACCTGTGACAATATTACAAGGTCGCTTGCAAGGTATTGTCGATGGTATATTTATTGCCGATAAAGCTTTACACCTAAGCTTATTGAACCAAGTCGAAGGCTTATCTTACCTTGTGGAAGATTTACGGACACTGACACTTATTGAAAATAAACAATTACGATTAGAACTAGAAAAGACCAATTTAAAAAATAGTATTGAAAAATGTCTGCAGATGTTTAATGAACGGTTTCATGTTAAAGGTTTAACTATTGTTTTAAATTTGACGGATAAATTGGTTTGCGTTGATATAAGAAGGATGGAACAGGTCTTTATTGCATTGTTCTCTAACTTTCTAAGATATTCGAATGCTGGAAAAATAAATATTACATCTGTAACCACAGCAGAACATTGGGTATTGACGTTTGAAGATGAAGGTCCTGGTATTGATGAATCGCATCTTAAACACCTGTTCAAACCCTTCTATCGACTGGAAGACTCTAGATCATGTCTAGATGGCGGTACTGGATTAGGCTTGGCAGTGATTGATGCAATTATTGAAGCACACCAAGGTCATATTTATTATTCTAAATCCAAAAACTTAGGTGGCAGCTGTTTTACTATTCAACTAAATCGTAAGACATCAACTCATTTATAATGTGTTAAGTTCAGATTAATACGGCTTAATTTAAACCATAAATTTAAGATAAATTGATGTCTGAACTTAACCATTCTGTTTGATGATCCTCAAATAAATTTCATCACAATGAATTCTCATCTCGATATTTAGCTAGCATAAAAAATACCACAATGGAGAGTATCCCGATGATAATCCCTGCTGTTAATAATAAATTAACATGAGCTGAACTGAAGGCAATTTTACCTGCGTTAATCAATGCTGTACCTTGTTCAACGGGTAACTGGCTCGCCACTAAATAGGTATCACCAATCGAAAGTCTGGCTTTTTCTGCTAAAACAGCAGTTAAATCTGACGGCACTTGAAGATGACTGCCAAATATATAGGCCATGAAAACACCAAATAAAGTAATACCTAGTCCTGTACCCAGTTCATAACCTGTACTTTCAAGTGAACCTGCCGCACCGCCCTTTTCTGCAGGTACTGAGCCCATGATCGCAATGGATGAAGCTGTTAAACCAATACTCAGTGTTAATCCAATCGAAGCTAAAATAAAGGGAACGATGATTCCCGGATGATGAAAATCTGAATAACTCAAACTGACCAACGCAATTGCTGCCAATATTAATGACATGGTCGCAACCAGACGGAGTCCAAATTTATTGGATAAAAAACCAGCAATAGGCCCGCCAATAGCGGCCGCAACCATAATCGGAACCATAAAAAGACCGGCTTGCAGCGGTGTTAAACGAATGACATATTGCAGCTCCATTGCCAAAGTTAACTCAACCCCTGCCAAAGCGCCTGCAGCAACCATTGCCATAATAATGCCGGCTAAAATAGCAGGACGTGAAAATAGCGAAAGATCTAGCATCGGCTGAGGAGAATTCAGCTGTTTGCGTACAAATATGGTTAATAAGCCGATAGATAAAACGACCAAAGGCAAGACAATCAACAACGACTGTTTACCGCCTAAGCCTGCTTTTAGTGCATATACAAACGAAATCAAACCGACAATCAGCAATAGCGCTTGACCAAATGCCCAATGTCCAGGGGTTATAGCTTCTTTTCGGGACAATAAGAAATAGCACATTGGTGCGACAACCAGCATGATTGGGACGTTAATCAGGAAAACTGAACCCCACCAGAAATATTCTAACAATCCCCCACCAATGAGCGGTCCAATGGCGGCACCGGCTGATCCGATTGTGCCCCAAATACCCAGCGCAATGGCACGTTCGCGACTGTCTTCGAAGGTTCTGCGAATAATACCCAATACACAGGGCATAATCATGGCACCGCCTAATGCTAATAAAGCACGTGCGGCAATCAGCATAGAAGCCGTTTGGGAAAATGCCGCAAGGACTGAGGCAATTCCAAATATAACCAAGCCAATCAGCAGAATCTTACGATTGCCGACACGATCAGCCAAAGTTCCCATCGGAACTAAAAGTCCAGCCATAAGTAATGGATAAATATCAATAATCCATAAGACTTGGTTACTTGTGGCACTCAGCGATTGGGTTAATGAGGGAACCGCAACATGCAGTACAGTCATATCAATCACAATCGGCAGAAATGCAAGCACGACAGCGAGCAATATCCACCAGCGTTTCGGATCAAGATTGGTAGCTTTCATGATTAAACCTATATTGATGGTTTATTAAATCAATTCTGAAATAAAGATGTAAATGAAAGATTTGTTGTGGGCTAAACTCGTTAACCCACAGCTTTTATTCTCAGTTTTGATGCTTAATGTGCCGCTTTACGTTTCGAGAATTTCTCAACCATGCTCATGACGACAATAAAGAAAATCGGTACAAAAATAACAGCTAGAATTGTTGCGCTGATCATGCCGCCAAAGACGCCTGTACCAATCGCTTTTTGAGTTTCAGAACTAGCGCCACTGGCAATGACTAAAGGAATAACGCCACAGGTAAATGCCAAAGATGTCATTAGGATTGGACGTAAGCGCAATTTAGCGGCTGCAACGGTTGCCTCCACTAAACCCATTCCTTCTTCTCTTAGTGCTTTTGCAAACTCAACAATCAAAATAGCATTCTTTGCAGATAGACCAATAATCGTGATCATGCCGACCTTAAAGAAAATATCATTTGGCATACCACGTAACATTACTGCTAAAAAGGCGCCAATCAACCCTAGAGGGACAACTAGCATCACAGAGAATGGAATTGACCAGCTTTCATAAAGCGCTGCCAAGACAAGGAAAACGACTAACATCGACAACAGTAATAAAAACAAGGTTTGTGATTCCGACTGTTTTTCTTCTAGAGAAATCCCAGTCCACTCATAACCCACACCTTTCGGAAGTTGTTCAATCAAATTTTCCATCTCAGTCATGGCTTGTCCTGAAGATATACCTGCTGCTGGACTGCCAGAAATACTCAATGATGGACGACCGTTGTAACGATTGTATTGTTGTGGGGAATGTTGCCAAATTGGAGTAATTATTTCAGACATTGAAACCAATTTACCGCTTTGACTGTTCACCTTAATCTGAAGAATATCTTCAATACTCATGCGTGATTTGGCATCAAGTTGCACAATGACTTGCTGCATACGGTCATGATTTGGAAAATCATTGATATACATCGAACCCATTGAGGTTGAAATAATATCGGTCACATCACTGAAATTAACACCTAATGCCTGCAATTTATCTCTATCAATTTTAAGCTGTACAGAACTGCCATCTGGCAAACCTTCAGGATAGACCTCCGCCACGATTTTACTTTGTGCTGCTAATGCTAAAAGCTGATCTTGTGCTTCTCTTAAAGCAGGCATGCCAATATTGCCACGATCTAATAATCTCAGTGAAAAACCAGATGAGTTACCCAATTCATCAATTGCTGGTGGTAACACAGACATGGTTTGACCTTCTGAACTTTCAGCCATCGCTATATTGGCATTATTCACGACTTCTTGTGCCGTAATAGTACGCTCTTCGAATGGCAATAGATTGGTAAAATACATCGCTGTATTCTGACCAGATCCACTAAAACCAAAACCTAAGACCGCCATATTGTCTTTAATCCCCGTTTCTTGGTCTAAATAATTTTGAAACTCAGCAACGACTTTACGGGTACGTTCTTGAGTTGCATCCGCAGGAAGTTGAATCGAAGTCATAAACCACCCCTGATCTTCTTCTGGCATAAACGCAGTCGGAACGTGTTTAAAACTAAAAATCAGCACAATGACAATGCCTAAGAAACATAACATTGCGAGGGTTTTATGTTTAATTACTTTAAATAAACTGCGTTCATAGCGATTGTTCAGCTTCTCAAAACTGCGATCAAACGATGCAAAAACACCCTTTTTCTGATGGTCTTGATCAATCGGTTTTAACATCGTTGCACATAACGCAGGGGTTAATGTCAGTGCAAGGAAAGCTGAGAATAAAATTGAAACCGACATGGTAATGGTGAACTGACGATAGATAATCCCCACTGAGCCTGACGCCAATGCCATCGGCAAGAATACAGCGGCTAACACTAAGGTGATGCCAATAATCGGATTGGTAATTTCCTTCATGGCTTTAGATGTGGCTTCAACTGGAGATAAGCCTTCTGTCGCCATAATGCGTTCAACATTCTCAATGACCACAATCGCATCATCGACAATAATCCCGATCGCAAGCACCATACCGAACATGGTCAGCACATTAATCGAAAAACCAGCAAGCAGCATGACTGAGAATGTGCCAAGCAATGCAATCGGTGCAACAATCGCCGGAATTAAGGTGTATCGAACATTGTGTAAAAAGATAAACATGACAATAAAAACTAATGCCATAGCTTCAAGCAATGTCATGATTACTTTTTCAATCGAGATTTTTACAAAAGGTGCAGTGTCGTAAGGTATAGAGAATTTCATACCATCAGGCAGTGCTGAACCTAACTGTTCAATTTTCGCTTTAACACCTTCTGCAGTCTTGACAGCGTTGGCACCAGGACTCATTTGTATCGCCACAGCTGTAGAGGCTTTGCCATTTTCTAAAATCGCAAAGTTATACATCTGTGCCCCGATTTCGACACGAGCGACATCCGACAGTCGAACATTGGCGCCATTTTGTTGAGCACGTAAACTAATTTTCTTGAATTGCTCTACAGTTTCTAATTGACCTTGAGCAGTTAAAGGAATAGTAATTTGTTGCCCCGTCAAAGCAGGAACATCACCAATACGACCTGGTGATATCGGCAAGTTTTGGTTTTGGATGGCTGTATTCACATCTTGAATACTCAATCCATAAGAAACCAAACGATCTGGATCGACCCAAATCCGCATGGCTTTTTCAGCACCAAAATTTTGGACTTTACCAACACCGTCAACCCGCTTTAATTCTTCAATCACATAGCGAGTCATATAGTCACTGACATCAATTTCACTATATTTGCCATTCGGTGAACTTAAGCCCACCATCATTAAAAAACCAGACGACGCAGCATCGACCATCAGCCCTTGTTGTCGCACTGTTTGAGGTAAGCGTGACTCAATGGCTTTAATTTTGTTTTGCACATCAATTTGTGCAAGTTCTACATCTGTACCTGGTTTAAATGTTGCGGTGATTGTTGCTGTTCCAGAACTATCTGAACTTGAACTGTAATAAAGTAAGTTTTTGACACCTGACATTTCCCGCTCAATCAAGGTCACAACACTATCATTCAATGTTTTTGGCGTAGCACCTGGATAGATTGCCGTAATACTAATCTGTGGTGGCGCAACACTTGGGAATCGTGCAATAGGTAACTTGGGGATGCTTAGTACACCCAACAGAATAATAAATAAAGCAATCACCCATGCAAAAATAGGACGCCTAATGAAAAATTGGGACATTATTGCTGTCCTCCATTTTCCTTAATATTTGTAGGTTGCCACTGCTTAATTTTTAATTTTTGCTCAGGCTGTATACGATCAGCCCCTTCAACAATGACTTTCTCACCTGCTTGTAACCCTTGTTTGATCACATAGTTATTTTGATAACGTTGACCAAGCTGAACAGGCTTGCTTTGCGCTAAACCTTTTTGATTAACAATCGTAACATTGGCTTTACCACTAATATCATGTTGAATCGCTTGTTCTGGAACTAGGAGCGCATTTTCAACTTGAGCTCGGCTCATATTGACTCGAACATACATGCCTGGCAAAAGTTTTTGATTTTCATTATTGGCTAAAATACGGATTGTGACATCACCCGTATCAGGATCAACTTTAGTATCCGAAAATAGGATTTCACCTGTAACGTTATAAGGTTTACCCTGACTATTTAGGATTTCAACCGTATGTTTGGTATTTGACACGTCACCTTGCTGTAAAGCTTCCTGTAGTTTTTCATAATCACTAATTGATTGCTTTACATCAACATAGACTTTATTAATCTGTTGTATTACGGCCATTGCATTAGTATCACCTTGACCAACTAATGCACCCTCAGTCACTAAGATTTCACCAATCGTTCCCGAGATAGGGGCTGTAACAGTCGCATATTTAAGATTAAGTTGTTGTCTGCTTAACATGGCTTGCATTTGCGCCACATCGGCTTTTGCTTTTTGATAATCTGCTTCGGTATTGTTGTATTCCTGCTGACTAACCGCATTTACTTTTACTAATTCAGTGTAGCGTTTTAACAGCACCTGCAAACGTGTCACCTCAGCTTGTGCACGGTTTAAAGTGGCTTGATTGCTTTTTACATCTGCCTGAAATATTTCAGAATTCAATTTAAAAAGCGGTTGACCTGCTTGCACATAAGAGCCTTGCTTAAAAAGTACTTTATCAACAATTCCACCTACTTGCGGGCGAATTTCAGCAATACGGTAAGCGACAACACGGCCTGGAAGATTTTCAATTAAATTCATGGAATGCGGTAATACCGTGATGGTACTGACAACCGCTGGTGGCATTTCTGTTGGGGACTGTTCAGCATCTTTGGCTTGTGTACAGCCGATTAAAAGTACAGTTGTAATAAGTATTGAACCTATTAAATGATAATGTGTTGACATGCTTTTTCAGAGGGGGGGTTTTAGATACTACTATTTTGAAATAGCAGTGTTTATGAATTGCTGATGTTGTGTGGAGATTGTGTGGAGATTGTGTGGAGAGATTAAAAGATTTATTTTTTAATGACACGCTTAAACAGCGTGGCTTGTAAATTAGTATAAATAATTTTGTTGTTCTACAATTTTGATCGTATCTTAGTTTTTTCTCATAGTTCATGAACTTTAAAATTCTAAACCAAGACTAATATTTATATAAGCAATTGAAAATACAATACATAGTTTCTTTATACACTTATGAAGTGAACTTTAGGTGAACATAAGTTAAATAGAAATTTTTAATTAGTTCAGCACAAACGTACAATCTTTAAGGCCTATAACTCGATACCGTTCTCTCTTTGATGTTTATTGCTATCTAATTGAGTGAACTCTGTGGAAATATTTCTTTATACATTAAGCGTTATGTATAGCCCAGGCCCTGTAAATTTTATGGGGCTAAATTCTGGCCTTACAGGTCAATTAAAAAAGACTATAGGATTTTACCTAGGCATTGGTTTCGCCATGTTGATCTTATTCGTATTGTTTGGCTATATAGGTGAAGCTGTTATTCCACATGGATTGATTCATTATATTGCTTTAGCGGGTGCAATTTATACATTCTACTTGGCTATAAAAATGATTAGGGCGAATGTAGAAACAACTCAACAGCAAGAAAGCCATCTAACATTCTTAAATGGCTTATTTATTCAGTTATTAAATCCAAAAGCCATTCTCGTCATTCTACCTGTTACGACAATTATGTACCCTGCAGCCAAAATCACAGGAATCATGATCTTGATAGTTTCTTTACTGATTTCACTTGGTGCTGTTGGCGCACCATTCACCTATGCTCTGGTTGGAAAAGTATTAGGCAACAAAATTGCTAATCCTATCTGGTTTAATCGGCTAAATAAGCTGATGGGTATACTCTTGATTTTATCAGGGCTTTTTATGTTCAAAGATTTTCTTAATGGAATAAATCTGCTGTAGGACAAATTAGCCGTTCAAATCGAACGGCTATCTTTTAATATTTATCATTTTCCATTGAGTGGGAGTTAAACCAAATGTTTTTATAAAATGTCTGGTCATATGACTCTGATCAAAAAAGCCTGCATTTAAAGCAGCATTAACAATAGACTCCCCTTGAGCAAGGTAGAACTTAACTGTTTCTAAGCGACGCATGATCATATAACGGTGTGGGCTAGTTCCAAATAATAATCGGAAATCACGAGAAAGGCTCCAGCGGTCACGATCAGCATGTTTCTCTAAATCTGACAAACTTAAGTTTTCATGTGGATACGCCAAAATACACTCACGCGCTCTCTCTGCTGCCTTGTAGTCAAATTTTTTGTTTTGGTTAGATGAAGTATCTGAAATTTCACACAGTGTAGTTGCCAAATCAAATAGAGCATCTTCCTCTTCTAGGGTATCCATATAATTATTTATATTATTTAGAAAGCTATCCATTGCCCTAAACAGGCGAATATCATTACTTAAGCCATGTCTGATAAAAGGCAAAGGTTTACCCTTTAAAATGGTTTGGATCATCGCTGGTTCGATGTAAATCATTCTATAGCGATAGCCATCTAATGTTCCTGATTCACCATCATGCTTTTCATCCGGGTGTAGAACCATAGTCATGCCTGGCAAGCTATGTTGCAATGTACCTTTGTAATGAAAGTTTTGAACTCCGGAAAGAGTCCTGCCAATAGCATAAGTATCATGTCGGTGAGGTTTATAAGCATAATTGGAAAGAAATGCTTCAATTCTTTCTAATTTATGATTTTGAGTGGGGGATCTCACAATCCAATTATTTCCACTGGAGAAATCAGGCATAATTGATGGCCAATTTTTCGTAGATTCTATTGTAGATTATTTTTCACTTTTCCTAAAATTAACATAATACACGTTATACGTAATGCTTGATATTTCTCTTTAAATATCATTATATTAAAGCAAGCCGTTCTGAAATATAGGGCACCAGCAGAGCGGCTTTTTATTGATTATTCATGTTCCACGCTTAAAATTCGAACAGTGTTTCATGATTTTTATAAGTTAAACTAAATTTAGTTGCTAATCCCAATAAGCTATTCACTAACTTGTAAATATCGGTATACCGCCTGACGACTAATCCCAAAAGCTTTCCCTAATGCCATTTTCGATGGATACTTCCCCTCCTTCCATGCTTGTCGTAAAGCTTCAGCTTGGTCAGGCTTTAGTTTATGCACCCGACCTTTGTACTTCCCCTGAGCAGAGGCGAGTTTTATTCCTTCCTTTTGCCGCTCTAAAATGATCTCACGTTCGAACTGTGCAAAAGCACCCATCATTTGAAGCATCAAATTATCCATCGGGGTGGATTCGGCTGTAAAAGTAATATTTTCTTTTACAAACTGGATGGCGATCCCTCGTTTGACCAGTTTATCTACTTCAGTGACCAAATCTTTTAGGCTTCGCGCAAAACGATCCATTGAATGTACAATCACCCTGTCCCCTTCCCGGACATAGTTCAACATTTCCTGAAATTTAGGTCGGTCAGTATTTTTACCTGAAGCACGGTCAACAAAAATCCGGTCGACCTCAATTCCTTCAAGTTGACGTCCAGTGTTTTGCTCGACAGAACTTACCCGGACATACCCTACTTTTTGGGGCACTGTTGCAAATAGGCTGACATGATAAGCTAAATATCTTATTTATTTCGAGATACAGCAGATGAATCCCTTCCATGGTCGGCACTTTCAAGGTGAAATCATTCTTTGGGCTGTTCGTTGGTATTGTAAATATGGCATCAGCTATCGTGAACTTCAAGAAATGCTCGCTGAACGGGGTGTGAATGTTGACCACACCACAATTTATCGTTGGGTTCAGCGTTATGCTCCAGAAATGGAAAAACGCTTACGCTGGTATTGGCGTAATCCTACAGATTTACATTCATGGCATATGGATGAGACTTATATCAAAGTGAAGGGGCGATGGACTTACCTGTATCGTGCAGTTGATCAACGTGGTCATACGATTGACTTTTACCTTTCCGCTAGACGGAACAGTAAATCAGCCTATTGTTTTTTAGGAAAAATCTTCAATACGGTGAAAAAATGGCAAATTCCACGGGTCATCAATACAGATAAAGCAGCGACCTATGGCCATGCTTTATCACGGTTAAAGCGAGAAGGAAAATGTCCAGTAGATATTGAGCACAGGCAGATTAAGTATAAAAATAATGTCATTGAATGTGATCATGGTAAGTTAAAGCGGATCATCAGGGCCACATTAGGATTCAAATCTATGAAGACGGCTTATGCCACAATTAAAGGTATTGAAGTCATGCGTGCACTACGTAAAGGACAAGCATCGTCATTTTATTATGGTCAGCCTCAAGGTGAAGTGTGTCTAATCAACAGGGTTTTCGGTCTCTAAGCACTTTTAAAAAGGAACTTCATCGACTCAAATCTCTATTTGCAACAGTGCCCTCAAATCTCTATTTGCAACAGTGCCCGCTATTCCACGATAAACGATTGCGAGCATCAGGATATTAATATTTCGTTTTCCCCATTTCCAATTGGTTCTATCTAAAGTCAGTTGCACTTGGTCGAATGAAAACATATTGAAAATCAACTGAGAAATTTGACGATAATCAAAATACTGACCTGCAAAGAAGCGCTGCATACGTCGATAAAATGATTGTGGTAAGCACTTGATGGGCAAGGCTTTAGATGCAGAAGAAAGATTACATGTTTGCTTTAAAATAATCACAAGCATGATGAGCGCAAAGCACTTTAAATGTGACTTGTTCCATTTTAGAGATTTGTTTAAGATAAGATATAACTCATTGAGATGTGTCATAGTATTCGTCGTTAGAAAACAATTATTGTGACATTATTTCAATGAGTTATCTATTTTTGTCGTGTACAGAGATTATTATAGAAGCCCCCATGAATAAATCGCTCATCATTTTCGGCATCGTCAACATAACCTCGGACAGTTTCTCCGATGGAGGCCGGTATCTGGCGCCAGACGCAGCCATTGCGCAGGCGCGTAAGCTGATGGCCGAGGGGGCAGATGTGATCGACCTCGGTCCGGCATCCAGCAATCCCGACGCCGCGCCTGTTTCGTCCGACACAGAAATCGCGCGTATCGCGCCGGTGCTGGACGCGCTCAAGGCAGATGGCATTCCCGTCTCGCTCGACAGTTATCAACCCGCGACGCAAGCCTATGCCTTGTCGCGTGGTGTGGCCTATCTCAATGATATTCGCGGTTTTCCAGACGCTGCGTTCTATCCGCAATTGGCGAAATCATCTGCCAAACTCGTCGTTATGCATTCGGTGCAAGACGGGCAGGCAGATCGGCGCGAGGCACCCGCTGGCGACATCATGGATCACATTGCGGCGTTCTTTGACGCGCGCATCGCGGCGCTGACGGGTGCCGGTATCAAACGCAACCGCCTTGTCCTTGATCCCGGCATGGGGTTTTTTCTGGGGGCTGCTCCCGAAACCTCGCTCTCGGTGCTGGCGCGGTTCGATGAATTGCGGCTGCGCTTCGATTTGCCGGTGCTTCTGTCTGTTTCGCGCAAATCCTTTCTGCGCGCGCTCACAGGCCGTGGTCCGGGGGATGTCGGGGCCGCGACACTCGCTGCAGAGCTTGCCGCCGCCGCAGGTGGAGCTGACTTCATCCGCACACACGAGCCGCGCCCCTTGCGCGACGGGCTGGCGGTATTGGCGGCGCTGAAAGAAACCGCAAGAATTCGTTAACTGCACATTCGGGATATTTCTCTATATTCGCGGTTCAGCAGGCATGTCCCCTTTGAGGGCGACCCGACGACAGGATAATCGACCTTATGGTGCGCAAATATTTCGGCACAGACGGTATTCGTGGCAAAGCCAACGAAGGCGCGATGACGGCGGAAACCGCCTTGCGCGTCGGCATGGCGGCTGGCCGTGTCTTTCGTCGCGGTGACCACCGCCATCGTGTCGTGATCGGCAAGGATACGCGCCTGTCGGGCTATATGCTTGAACCCGCGCTCACAGCCGGTTTCACCTCGATGGGCATGGACGTATTCCTTTTTGGCCCGCTGCCGACAACGTATAGGAAGAATAAACGCCCTTTTCACCCAAGTCCAACAGCTTTGGACCGCAGTTGACTCTTTCGACACCCCTGCGATGCAACCCAATCCGGCTGACGGGGAGCCAGCAACGCTGAAAATTTACCCTCCTCTTTCCCACTAGCGGCTCCTTTTCCGACAACCAGCACGGCGGATCCCTGCCGCGGCGCTGTGAACGCAGCATTTTGATTGGTATCGTTGGCCTTCAGGCTCGTCAGTCAAACAGACCCAGGAGCAGCTCAGCCGGTGGCGCCCGGCTTTCGGGTAACGCCCTGGTCCCGCTGGTTTCGGCTTTGTGCTTCAGGTGATCAAGGATCTGCTTGATCACTATAGGGTCTTCAATGCAGGCGATGACTTTCATGGCGCCGCCGCAGCCGCTGCAGGTCTCGATGTCGATATTGAAAACACGCTTGAGCCGTTGCGCCCATGTCATCGACGCTCGCCGTTGTGCTGGTGTTGCCGGTTCATCAGCCACCCTGACCTTGTTGCCCCTGCCCCGTTTTGCCGGCGTGACCAACGCCCGGTGCCGACTGTTGGGTGCGAACACCCCGTGGAAGCGGGTTAGGTTGACTCTGGGCTTCGGTACCAGGGCGGCCAGCCTTGCAATGAAATCCAATGGTTCGAAAATGACGTGCGTGGTGCCGTCCCGGTACGGCGTCTTGAGCTGGTAGCGCACGTTGCCGCCTCGTGTTAACGACAGCCGCTTCTCGGATACCGCCGGGCGGCTGATGTACCGGCACAGCCGTTCGAGCTTCTTGCGTTCATCGGCCCTGGCCGCCACGCCGGCGTGCAGGCTGGACCCGGCTACCTTGCCAATCCCGTCACCGAACGGATCACCACTGGTCGGCAGAGTTTGCAAAGTGAACACCTTTCGCCCCGCCTGTGAACCGACAGCGATACGGTAAGTGATCGAGTGCCCCAGCAGGGGTGTCATCGGGTCGTCATCCACCGCATCCGAGGCCAGATAGCTGTTTTCGACATCCCGTTCCAGCAGGCCTTGCCGTTCCAGATAGCGACCCACCCGGTGGGCGATGGTGTGCGTCAGCGGCACTGTTGCAAATAACCACGAATGGTAAGCTGAAGACTGTTTTAGCTAAAGGTGCAGCATATGAATCCTTTCCATGGTCGGCATTTTCAGGGCGAAATCATTCTTTGGGCTGTGCGCTGGTATTGTAAATATGGCATTAGCTATCGTGAACTGCAGGAAATGCTGGCCGAACGGGGTGTGAATGTTGATCACACGACTATTTACCGTTGGGTTCAACGTTATGCTCCTGAAATAGAAAAACGTTTACGCTGGTATTGGCGTAATCCTACAGATCTGAGCTCGTGGCATATTGATGAAACCTATGTAAAAGTGAATGGACGATGGTCTTATCTGTATCGTGCAGTCGATCAACGTGGCGATACCATTGATTTTTATCTTTCTTCTAGACGTAATACCAAATCAGCATATTGTTTTCTTGGAAAAATTTTAAATAATGTGAAGAAGTGGCAAATTCCACAAGTGATCAACACGGATAAAGCACCCACATATGGACGTGCTTTATCACGGTTAAAACGGGAAGGTAAATGTCCACCAGACCTTGAGCACAGGCAGATTAAGTATAAAAATAACGTGATTGAATGTGATCATGGCAAGCTAAAGCGGATCATCAGGGCCACATTAGGATTCAAATCTATGAAGACGGCTTATGCCACAATTAAAGGTATTGAAGTCATGCGTGCACTACGTAAAGGACAAGCATCGTCATTTTATTATGGTCAGCCTCAGGGTGAAGTGTGTCTAATCAACAGGGTTTTCGGTCTCTAAGTACTTTTTAAAGGGAACATCATCGACTCAAATCTCTATTTGCAACAGTGCCAATTATAACGCATTACGTATAAGGTGTATTATGTTAATTTTAGAAAATCTTTCTAATCAGAAATTTAGTTTTCTATTAAGTTCTATAGTGCGGATCTAAGCGTAATACTGTATTCACATCATATTCAGCATCAAAAAAATCACAAATTTTTGATACCTTACCTTTAATTAATAATTTCTTATCTAGATAGATGATCAATTTATTTTTATTTTTATCGAATATTACTCTTCCCCGAGGTACATCGTCATATTCAATTTCCCTTAGCTCAGAAAATTTATTTCGTAATTCATCCCAATAAGATACATGGTTGTAGGCACTATCAATCATACCTAAAGAATCTGAGCTATTAATATCAAACTCATGAGAAATACCAAGAACTTGATTTTTATAAAACCAAAATATACCTATTTTCAATGTTATTCTCCTAAGTTTTCATATATAACTTAAAAAAAATTAAGCAAGTAAACATACTATGATTGAATACTCAGAAAATTTAAATAAATTAAAAAATAACCTTATTACACATAAGGATTATCACCCTCTTTTACAAAAAATCAGCTTACCTTTCATTCCAGATTTTTTAGATAGTTCTTTTGACCAATCCAAAAATAAAGTAGTAATTGTTGGCCAAGAAACTTCTGGATGGGGGAAATTGAAATTAGATAGCTTTATATTAGGAAATTTAAGTACAAATGAATTAATTTCTGAAAGTAAAATTAGATACCGTAATCTTTATGAAAAGCCACCTGTGAGATCACAATTCTTAAAATTCTTAGGTAAAGTCAAAGAAAAAAATAATAACGAGTATATACAATGGTTAAACTTCTACTTCTTTGATTATAATAAAAAATCTTTTAACTTATTGAATTCAAAAAATAAAAGTATAGATTTGTATGAGCATCTTAAAGATATATCAATAGAAAACTTAGTAAATCAACTTGATAGATTAGAACCTAAAAATATTTTTTTCTTAGGTGCATATCATGGAAATTGGGAACAGTTGAAACTCAATTATGTTAATGACGAAGATATTCTTAACTTCAAAGAATCTATAGAAGGATTTAGCGTAAGATTCTGGAATAAAAAGACTTTAGTAATTCGACTCCCTCATCCTGCTTCTCGTGTTCCAAATAAAGGAAAAATTCAACAACAAGCTTTAACTTACTTTGATATTTTTAATAATCAAGCGGAGCAAAATCCTGAAAAATTTAAAGAATTGATAAGAGATAAATTACTTAACTAAAATATATTTAACATAATGGGCGTTATACGAAATGCACAAATTGAAAAATATAAAAATCAAAAACTTATGATATAAATTATTTGCTCGATGATGTTCAAAAGCCGACTTGGAAACAAGTCGGCTTTTTTATGAGCAGTTTTGATAGTTCTTGCCAATAAATTTGACTAAAAATTACGCTTCTCAACTTGAGTTATACAATTTTGTGATACATTATTGTATATACAAATTTGAATGTTTTTTATGGAACAGTATTTTGAATGGGATGAGGCTAAGAATCGAAAGAATCAGAAAAAGCATGATATCTCTTTCGAAACTGCAAGCCTTGTTTTTGAAGATCCATTACGGATCTCAATCCAAGACAGACATACCGATGGTGAAGAACGTTGGCAAACCATTGGACGAGTTAAAGGCGTACTAATGTTATTGGTGGCTCACACCATTTTTGATGAAGATGACTGTGAAATCATACGAATCATTAGTGCAAGGCAAGTGACTAAAGCGGAGCGAAACAAATATGAGCATGGTTAGATACTCACGCAAAGAGCTGAATGAGAAATTTGGTGAGAAGCAAGATGCTGAAATTCAACGCTTGCTTGCTAAAGGCACGGTTCCTGATGATCAGCTAGATCTATCAGATATTCCTGAAATTACCGATTGGAGCAGTGCTGTACGCCAAAATCAATTTTACCGCCCAGTGAAGCAACAAACTTCAATTCGGTTAGATGCTGATGTACTTGCTTGGTTCAAAGCACAAGGCAAAGGTTATCAAACACGAATGAATGAAATTTTACGGGATGCTATGCTGAAAGAATTAAAAAATCATCAATAAAAATGGGAGCTTAAGCTCCCATTTTTGACTTCGCATAACGCCCATTATGTTAATTTTAGTTTTCCTTAATACGACAAAAATATCTACTTCATTTCACGAGAATTTCTTTTGCTAAAAGTTCTTCTTTCGTTACACCGAAATATCTTATTTCTAATTTAGGCCTGCCTAACATCTTTAAAAGATTGTTTTCATCATTTATATTTTTTATAGCTTTGCTTACACAATCAATTACGTCATTAGTTTTAGAAATAGCTTCTTTTTCAGATACTTGATCGCTTACTTTTCGAGATATTAAGTCATCAAAATATATCCTATATTCTTCACAAACTAGATAAAAATAAGGGTCTAATCTATCTAAATCATATTCAGATTCAAAGGGTTTACGATCTAATAAATCTTTTTCAGGATAAATAATCAATTGTCCTGCATCGAACCAAAACTCCACAGAAAAATTATCAAACTCAATTCCATTTAAATCATTACTAAAATTTTGAAAATACTGTAATAAAAGATTTTCTATATCCTCTAAAAACTCTTTATTCTTAATATCAAATATTAAAGATTCATTAGAAATAGCTTTGATACAATCTTCTTGAATATCTAACCCCTTTAAAGTCATTTTTACTCCATTTAAATTTTTAGGTTTTGGTGCATTAAGAATTTTGATTAACTTAACATAATGGCGGTTATACGAAATTCACCGTTTCGAGCCCCAAATATCAAGTTTGGCAGAGTAAAACTTGAAGTGCGACATAAACCACCTAATTAATTTAAAGGGTTTATGGAGTATATAAAATTGTCATACCATCATCTTAACTTTGAAGATCGTACTGCATTAATGCTTGAGTCAAGA